>OMSN01000052.1 GCA_900313765.1 uncultured Eubacteriales bacterium | reverse complement strand
GCGAACTTGACTTCCTGGCCAAGGAGCTCAGACAGTCTTGCAGCTACCGGAGCAAGGGTCTTGGACGGCTTGTCCTCGTCGGTCTTAACTTTTCCCAGATGGGAGCACAGGATAACCTTGCCGCCGTCAGCGATCAGCTTCTTGATCGTCGGAAGAGCTGCGACCAGACGGTTCTCGTCTGTGATCTTGCCATCCTTCAGCGGAACGTTGAAGTCACAGCGGCACAGAACCCTGAGGCCCTTTACGTTGATGTCATCAACCGATTTCTTATTCAGTCCCATGATACATATCCTCCTAAATTCATTGTAAACACATTATTAAAGGGGCCCGGTCCTTTGCAAGACCGGACCCCTCTTGAGTCTGAATTACCCTGTCTTTATCAGACGTTCATCAGCTTTCCGAAGTGCTTGATGGTACGAACCATCTGGCTGGTGTAGGAATTCTCATTGTCATACCATGAAACAACCTGAACCTCGGTGGTTCCGTTCTCAAGCGGCAGAACCATGGTCTGGGTTGCATCGAACAGAGAACCATAGGTCATTCCTACGATATCGCTGGAAACGATCTCATCGGTGTTGTAGCCGAAGGACTCGTTGGAAGCAGCCTTCATAGCGTCGTTGATCTGCTCCTTGGTTACATTTCCTTCTACAACTGCAGTAAGGATGGTGGTGGAGCCGGTCGGGGTCGGAACACGCTGTGCAGCGCCGATAAGCTTGCCGTTCAGTTCCGGAATAACAAGGCCGATAGCCTTAGCTGCGCCGGTGCTGTTCGGAACGATATTGATAGCTGCAGCGCGGGATCTTCTCAGATCGCCCTTTCTCTGCGGTCCATCCAGAGTCATCTGGTCGCCGGTGTAAGCGTGGATCGTGCACATGATACCGGACTTGATCGGTGCGCAGTCGTTCAGAGCCTTAGCCATCGGAGCCAGGCAGTTGGTGGTGCAGCTTGCAGCGGAGATGATGTGATCATCAGCGGTAAGCTTGTCATGGTTTACGTTGTAAACGATGGTCGGAAGGTCATTTCCTGCCGGAGCAGAGATGATGACGTACTTTGCGCCAGCATTGATATGAGCCTGCGCCTTAGCCTTGGAGGTGTAGAAACCGGAGCACTCCAGAACTACATCAACACCGATCTCTCCCCACGGAGCATTGTTAGCATCCGGGATTGCATAGATCTTGATCTCTTTGCCATCGACCGTAATGGAATCCTCACCTGCAGTAACAGTATCAGCCTTCGCATATTTGCCCTGGGTACTGTCATACTTCAGAAGATGAGCAAGCATCTTCGGGGAAGTCAGATCGTTGATCGCAACGATATCGAATCCCTCTGCTCCGAACATCTGACGGAAAGCAAGACGTCCAATACGGCCGAATCCATTGATTGCAACTTTTACTGCCATAATTTCAATTCCTCCTAAGAATAGTTTAATAAAAACAGTGCCTGTCAAGTACTTCTGTAGTTCATATCTTCATATACATTCACTACGCACTTAACCCGTGCTTTATTCTATCTAATCGTCATGCAAAAATCAAGTACGGCGGGACGTGAAATCTTGTGTAAAACACTTATTCTTCTGCTTATTTCCTACGAAACCGTTTTACATGCTGATTGACAGTCCTGAACCGGGACGATTACAATCAAACCACGGAGGTTGCCCTATGTCCATTCTGTATGATACCCATATGCACTCATCCTTCTCTACTGATTCCGACGCTCCTGCGAAGGTCATGGTCCGGCAGGCTCTGGATCTGAAGCTGAGAGGCATCTGCTTCACCGATCACATGGATCTGGATTATCCGTCCTTCTATTTCCCGAAGAATCCTTCTGCTTTTGCTGCGAATCCGGAAGAGATCTGGCAGGAGATCCGGTGTCTTCGCGCACAGTTTTGTGCATCCGATCCGGAATTTCATATCGGCTTCGGCCTGGAGTTCGGGATGCAGAGACATCTTGCATCACGGTTCTCTGAGATTGCACAGCGCTGGCCGCTTGATTTCATCATCGCTTCCCAGCATCTGGTGGGAGGGCTGGATCCTTACTACCCGGAAGTCTGGGAAGGTCATACCCCGGAGGATCTGATACACACCTATTATGAGGAGATGTTAGACAATCTGAAAACCATGGATGAGTGGGATACGCTAGCCCACCTGGACTATATCATCCGGTATATCCCGCAGCGCCCTGATCTCCCCTTCGATTCCTTCGAAGTCTTCCCGGATCTGATCGATGAGATCCTGCGGTATGTGATCGGCTGCGGCAAATGCCTGGAGGTCAACACCGCCGGGTACAAATACGGTCTGGAACAGCCCAACCCCGCACCGTCCATTCTCCGAAGATACCGCGAACTTGGCGGAAAGCGCATCACCATCGGCGCGGATGCGCATGCACCGCAGCACATCGGGATCGGTTTTGACAAGGTCAGACAGCTGCTCGGGTCGATGGGATATGAAACATATACCGTCTTCCGCAACCGGGTCCCACAGGAACTGCCGATCTGATCGGAGCACCATCTGCCAAACACAACAGAAAAGTGCGGGAAAAAATGATCTCTCATCTTTTCCCGCACTTTTATTGTACCTGTATCGTGGGTCGTTTACCCTTCCATCATACTGTCGTACAGTTTCTCATATTCACGCGCACTTGTGTTCCACGAGAAATCCTTCTTCATCGCGCGCTCCACCAGTTTGTTCCACTCTCTCTTGCGGTTGTAGAACACATCCATCGCATACTTGATCGTGTAGAGCATCTCATGCGCATTGTAGTTGGCAAATGAGAACCCTGTGCCCGTGGAGTCGTATTCGTTGTAAGGTTCCACCGTATCCTTAAGACCACCCGTCTCTCTGACGATCGGGATCGTACCATAGCGAAGGCTCATCAGCTGGGACAGTCCGCACGGCTCAAACAGGGACGGCATCAGGAACGCGTCACACGCAGCGTAGATCTTGTGGCTCATTGCCTCTGAGTAGTAGATATTCGCCGCAACCTTGCCCTGATACTTCCATGCAAAGTGGCGGAACATATTCTCATAGCGCTCTTCGCCTGTGCCAAGAACAACAAACTGAAGATCCTGCTGACACATCTCATCCATCATATACGCGATAAGATCAAAGCCCTTCTGATCTGTCAGGCGGGATACGATACCGATCAGGAACTTTCTATCATCCTGTTCCAGCCCCAGTTCCTTCTGAAGCGCCTTCTTATTTTTCACCTTCTCTTTGCGGAAGGTTTCAATATCATAATTCTTCTCGATGAAGGAATCAGTCGCAGGATTGTACTCATCATAATCAATGCCGTTTACGATTCCGGACAGGCAGTTGTTCTTCGCCCTCATCAGTCCATCCAGTCTCTCACCGTAGAATGGAGTCTGGATCTCCTGTGCATAGGTTTTGGAAACCGTCGTGATACGGTCTGCGTATACGATTCCACCTTTCAGATAGTTGGCATCGCCGTAAGCTTCCAGCTTGTCCGGCGAGAAGTAGGACTTGTCCAGTCCTGTTATATCCTGGATCGTCTTTACATCCCACACTCCCTGGAACTTCAGGTTGTGGATCGAGATGACCGACTTGATATCCCTGAAGAATTCATTCTCATGGAACTTGTCCTTCAGAAAAACAGGCACAAGCCCTGTCTGCCAGTCATGACAATGAATAATGTCCGGTTTGAATCCGATCACCGGCAGAGCGCTAAGGGCTGCTTTCGAGAAGAAAGCGAACTTCTCAACATCCTGATAGATGTTCCCGTACGGTTTGGGACCGGAGAAATAATACTCATTGTCTATAAAATAGAACTGTACGCCATCGTACTGCATCTCCAGTATGCCCACATACTGGCTTCTCCAGGACAGGTCCATGTAGAAGTGGGTCAGATAATTCATCTTATCCTTCCACTCCTGTCTCATGCACAGATACTTCGGAAGGATGACCCTTACGTCATAATTTTCTTTGTCAAAGCACTTGGGCAGCGAACCCACCACATCTGCAAGTCCGCCTGTCTTGATAAAAGGAACACCTTCCGATGCAACAAACAATATCTTCTTCATAGAGCATCCTCCGCTCCTGTCATCAGTCATCTATATTATAAGAGCCATAGTAAACCTCCGGCTTCTTTTTCCAGGAATACATACCATTATCAGAATCGTCAACGATCCAGGCGTAATAATCTCTCTTATCCTGTTTGAAAGACAACCTCAGATAATAATCGGAGACAGCATCCGGATCCAGTTTCTTTCCCTTGACCTTGAGATAGACAACCTTGGCCTTTTTCTTCGGGATCGTGATGCTGGTGCCCTTCTTAAGCTGACACTTTCTGATTGTCTTCTCTGTATATCTGTCGAGAACAAGACCATTCTTGCCGTAGAATACCATCGGTACCTTGCTGAGGTTCTGGATCTTGATCTTCATAAGTTTCTTGTCAGCATCATAACGGACGATCCAGGCCCGGAAGTTCGGCGTCGAACGGTTGACCTTCACTGTGCAGGCAAGGTCATAGGTCTTGTTATTGCTGACTGTCTTGGCACGGATCGTACACTTGCCATATCCGACAGCAGTGATCCGTCCCTGCTTATTGACTTTTGCCACTTTCGAATTCGAAGTGGACCAGGTAACGGATGAGACTGCATTTTCAACCGCATTGTACACTTTGTCACCGGCACTTAATGTAAGCGATTTATAGTTCAGTGTAGGCGCCGGAACAAACTGAGTCACCTTGACGTGCATCGTATCGTAAGATCCGTCCTGTGCAGTAACCGTGATCGTAGATTCTCCGATCGCAATTCCTTTGACGGTAATTGTCGGAGGAGTAGCATTGTTATTAAATGAAACCGTTGCGTAGCCGGGATTACTGCTCCTTGCAGACGCAATCTTAATAGACCTGTTGGTTCCGTCAGAAGGTTTGACGGTAACTGTCTCTGTCGTTCCCTTCATCACCTGCAGGTTATCCGGGATATTAATCCCGCCGGCACCGTAGACTGAAAAGCGCAGCGTGAAACTCTGATTCCCGGTATAGTACGCCCCGAAACTGTATGTTCCTGGGTTCATGACCGCAGAGAGCGTGTAGTTCAAGTTGTACTGGTGATTCGTGGGGACCGCCAGATACACCTTCTGCTTCGTGGAAACATTCTGCAGAACATACGTCATCCCCTTGTTGATGTAGTAGGACTGATTATTTCCACTGATATTAATCTGGACCGATACAGTGCTTCTGACCGGCAGCGTAAACTGATTCGACCATCCTCCACCGTACTGATTCGGAAACTTTACAGTTCTTGCAGAATACAACCTGTAGTCAGCCATCGCATGAACAGAAATTGCAAGCGCCAGCAACACAGTCATCAGAAGGACTCTTCTAAGCAGCTTTTTCATAATCATACCTTCTTTCCCTTGGAAACCTATCAGGATCTTTCTCCTGAACCCATGTACCCATATAAACTATACAGCATCTGCGCAGATCTGTCACGAATCTTTTGTCCGATTAATCCTTGTGCTTTTCTTAAGAAATGAAACAGACCTCCCTTCCGGGAGGTCCTGTGTGTTCAGAATGAAAGATTTATTTTTTCGCCGCCTGGAAGCCCTGCTCCAGATCCCAGATAATATCGTCGATGTGCTCTGTACCGATGGACAGACGGATCGTATTCTGATAGATCCCTGCTGCTTCCAGCTGCTCCGGTGTCATTTCTGCATGGGTCGTGTCATACGGGTGGATCACCAGGCTCTTGACATCCGCCACATTTGCCAGCAGGGAGAATATCTTCAGGCCATCGATGAATGCATAGGCCTCTTCCTTGCCGCCCTTGATCCGGAAGGTGAAAATGGATGCTCCGCCGTTCGGGAAGTACTTCTCATACAGCGCGTGGTCGGGATGGTCCGGGAGGGAGGGATGACTGACCGCTTCGACCTGTAGATGAGATGCCAGGAACTCCACTACTTTCTTTGTATTCTCTGCATGCCTCTCGAGGCGAAGAGACAGAGTTTCGAGACCCTGCAGAAGCAGGAATGCATTGAACGGAGATATGGCGGCTCCTGTATCGCGCAGGAGGATCGCACGGATATAAGTCACATAGGCTGCTGCTCCTGCTGCCTGCACAAAGGAAACTCCGTGATAGCTTGCATTTGGCTCCGTGAACTGTGGGAATTTCCCGGAGGCATTCCAGTCGAACTTTCCGCCATCCACGATCAGTCCGCCCAGGGTGGTCCCGTGTCCGCCGATAAACTTGGTTGCAGAATGCACCACGATGTCTGCTCCATGTTCAAATGGACGAATGGCGTAAGGCGTACCAAATGTGTTGTCAATCACCAGAGGGATCTTATGACTGTGTGCAATCTGTGCGATCGCATCGATATCCGGAATATCGGAGTTCGGGTTGCCGAGCGTCTCAATGAAGATTGCCTTCGTATTCTCTTCGATTGCGCCTTTCACTGCTTCCAGATCGTGAACATCCACAAATGAGGTCCGGATTCCGTAGTTGGGAAGAGTCTGGTCCAGCAGATTGTAGCTTCCGCCGTAGATCGTATTCTGCGCGACTATATGGTCCCCTGCTCCGGCCAGTGCCAGGATCGAGTAGGTGACTGCCGCTGCACCTGCTGCCAGAGCCAGTGCTCCGACCCCACCCTCCAGCGCTGCGATGCGCTCTTCCAGAACACCCTGCGTGGAATTGGTCAGACGACCATAGATGTTGCCGGCATCCCGAAGGCCAAAACGGTCTGCCGCGTGCTGCGCACTGTGGAATACATAGGAAGTGGTCTGGTAGATCGGAACTGCCCGCGCATCTGTCGCAGGATCTGCCTGCTCCTGTCCTACATGAAGCTGCAGAGTCTCAAATTTATATGTATGTTCACTCATGGTACTCTCCTTTCAAATGACGGAAGCTTATCGCCGCGCCGTTTCCTATCTGTTTAGTAGGAATATAATGCAGACAAAGTGATATGTCAATTACGCGAAATTTAGTACCAGTTCATGGTTTTACCTATAACAAATGCCTTACAGAATCTCATCCACATGCACCTCAAGATAACCGGTTTTCCGGCTGATCAGATGCTGCTGGAGCAGCATGGTCTCCAGTTTATCCGCGATCTCCTCCGTCACGGATACGATCCTGTCCTTGTCGTTCAGACGATCGGGATGGTATTTCGTCTCTGCCCATGGCTCCAGACTGATCCTCTCCTGCGCAAGGGTGCGTATCTTCCCGCAGAAGACACCTTCCTGGTCCAGCTGTGTCATGGCCCGGAAGGTCCATTTATAATAAGGCGGATATTCTCTTCGAAGAAGAAAATACAGCTCCATCGCCGCCTGCATGCCCTGTGCTCTGCACAACTGTGCTGCCACGATATCTCCCCTGGACATACACCTGGCATAATTCACCTGCAGGGCAGCTGAATATGCATGCAACTGTTCTGCGATCCGCGTCCTCCAGACCCGGTCCGGATAGTAATCCAGCAGCAGCTGGCGAAATGCAGTAAAAACTCCCAGGTCATCCCGGAAGATCTCTCCGTTCGTGGCTGTTTTCAGGCAGGTGTGATCCAGATAGTACCATGTACTGTCCGACATCCTGCAATGTTCGGTATCACAGTCCACCTGAAGAATATCCGAATAGAAATCATGGATCGTCATAACACCCCGGCGTTCCTGAAGACGTTTCGTATAATAAGAGCGCTGCGTACTGTCAACCAGTTCATTGTAGGCAATGGAAAGGCTGTGGCCAAAGCGTTCCATGTCTTCGTCCGTCACCCACAGACAGACGCCTGTTCCGAAATCATGATCCCTGGATATCTCGTCATCATATCCAAAACAGTCGGAACCTTCTCCCGCGACTCCGACTGCGATCCGGTCTTCATATTCGGGGAATCTGGAATGGATCAGATCCGCCACATACAACTCATAGAACCTTCTGTTTTTATCGATTACACTACTCATACCGGTCCGGACTCTCCTTCCTGACTTGCCAGCCGTCAGGGCTCCATTATACAGTACTGATATTTCCGCAGATATCCTGTCACATCAAAACGAAACGTTTTCTCAAGCAGTTCTTTGGTCAGAACATCCTTCTTCCTGCCAGATGCAAGAAGCCTTCCATCTGAGATCAGCGCGATGTCGTCGGCCATATATGCTGCAGTGTTTATGTCATGAAATACACCGATGATCGTGGGTTTATACTCTCTGCCCGACTCCGTCCTCACAGACTGTGTGCGCCATTTCATCAGATATTCCGTCAATTCTGACTGGACCTTCATATCAAGATGGTTCATGGGCTCATCCAGGATCAGTACAGGAGTCTGCTGCGCGATACATCTTGCAAGCATGACCCGCTGAAGCTGTCCTCCTGAGAGTGCAGTGATCTGTCTGTCCGCCAGGTCCTGCAGCCCAAGTGTCTCCAGGATCTGTGACGTGATCTCCCTGTCGCGCGAAGATGTTCCCGAAAAGAAAGAGCTGCCGTGAACATATCTTCCCTGCATGACGGTCTCAAAGACACTGTAAGAATAGTATACCTGTGATATCTGTGACAGGAAGGAAACGCAGGAAGCAATCTCTTTTCTCCGGAGCGTACGTATGTCCTTTCCGTCGACTAGAACTTCTCCGTATGCAGGAAGCATCCCGGCGATCACGCGAAGAAGGGTCGTCTTGCCGCACCCGTTCGGACCGATCAGACAGACACAGCTGCCCTCCGTCACGGTAAATGACACATCCTTGATAACCAGTGCATCCGTACCGGGCTTCTCCTTCTTATGTCTTCCGTATCCCGCAGATACATGTTTCAACTCAATGATATTTCCCGGCATTCAGATTCTCCCTTTGTAATAGACCCAGAGAAAAAACGGAGCCCCGACAAACGCGGTGATCGCTCCGATCGGGA
>OMSN01000056.1:8531-9069 GCA_900313765.1 uncultured Eubacteriales bacterium | reverse complement strand
CATTTCAACGCGACCATGCCGAATGCCAAGGATCCATCCGGAAACGGATCGAAGAAAGGTGCCAGTACTTATTTCAATGCATATAAGAGTTCTTCAGACAGGGCGATCGACAAGAAGATTCTGAAATACCTGAAGACCGGCGGGATGGACATCGAAAAGACGGTCCTGAACACCTCCTACGGACTCAGGAACGCGAAGATCTATCAGGAAGTCGGCGTCAATTATACTCTTCTGGAGACCTGCTACATTGATGACAACGACGATATGGTGTTCTACAAGAAACACAAAGATCAGATGGCGAAACAGGTGGCACAGGCGATCACGGACTACTTCAAATAAATGCGGACGCACAGAATATACTTTTGTATAAACCAGGATATCCCGAAAATAATTCGATTCAATTCCGAATTATTCGGGATATCTTTTTGTCTGTTCGCAGATTGTGTCGAATCTATTAGCGGTTATCGTTGACAAACATATCGGTCGTTGCTATGATGAAGACTGTTATCAGTCAGTGAGACGGTGCGCAGGGCTCACA
>OMSN01000056.1:0-8502 GCA_900313765.1 uncultured Eubacteriales bacterium | reverse complement strand
AGCGGTTATCGTTGACAAACATATCGGTCGTTGCTATGATGAAGACTGTTATCAGTCAGTGAGACGGTGCGCAGGGCTCACAGAAGCCTGAATAAGCGCAGTATGGAGGATGATCGTGAATAATCGTACACTTTCGCTCTTGGTTGACAATACCCCCGGTCTTTTGAGCCGTGTTGCAGGACTCTTTACCCGCCGCGGCTATAATATTGCAAGCATCACTGCAGGCGTTACCACCGATCCCAGGTTTACCAGGATCACGATCGTAACGGAAGGCGATGATGATATCATCGAACAGATCGTCAAACAGCTGCGCAAGCTGGTGGACGTGATCGATATCAAGGTGCTGGAAGATGCAACCAGTGTCAGCCGTGAACTGGTCCTCGTGAAAGTGCGTGTGGAAGAGAACCAGAGACAGGGCGTTATCTCCATGGCGGATGTGTTCCGCGGCAAGATCGTGGACGTTGGCGCAGATTCTCTGATCATCGAGCTGACGGGCAAACAGGACAAGGTAGACGCATTTATCCGCCTGCTGGGAGGATATGAGATCCTGGAACTGGCAAGGACGGGAATCACAAGTCTGCAGAGAGGTTCGGACGGCGTCCTGTATCTGTAAGAAACGGTATTTCAGCAGCGGCATGCTGCTTTCAAATACAAAAGCTTTTTGTATATTATTAATTTAAGAGAGGTAATTCGTATGGCAGCAAAAATCTTTTA
Organism: uncultured Eubacteriales bacterium; assembly: GCA_900313765.1. GTDB lineage: Bacteria > Bacillota > Clostridia > Lachnospirales > Lachnospiraceae > Porcincola. Next base: position 7,788 of record OMSN01000056.1, on the reverse strand, counting down.
CCAGGAAGACTGCAATCTTTCTCTTCTGGAAGGCAAGACAATCGCAATCATCGGCTACGGCAGCCAGGGCCATGCCCATGCACTGAATCTGAGAGATTCCGGATGCAAGGTCATCATCGGTCTGTATGAAGGATCCAGAAGCTGGAAGAGAGCACAGGAGCAGGGCTTCGAAGTATACACAGCGGCAGAGGCTACAAAGAAAGCTGATATCATCATGATCCTGATCAATGATGAGAAGCAGGCGAAGCTGTACCGCGAAGATATCGAGCCGAACCTGGAAGAAGGTAATATGCTGATGTTCGCGCATGGCTTCAACATTCATTTCGGCTGCATCGTACCGCCGAAGTATGTCGACGTCACCATGATCGCTCCGAAGGCTCCGGGCCACACTGTTCGTTCTGAGTACGTTGCAGGCAAGGGCACACCGTGCCTGATCGCTGTACAGCAGGATTACACAGGCAAGGCACAGGATCTGGCGCTTGCATACGGTCTTGCGATCGGCGGAGCGCGCGCAGGCCTCCTTGAGACAACCTATAAGACAGAGACTGAGACCGACCTGTTCGGTGAGCAGGCTGTTCTGTGCGGCGGCGTTACCGCCCTTATGCAGGCAGGTTTCGAGACGCTGGTTGAGGCTGGCTATGATCCGAGAAATGCATACTTCGAGTGCATCCATGAGATGAAACTGATCGTTGACCTGATCTATCAGTCCGGTTTCGGCGGAATGTGGTACTCCGTATCCAACACTGCTGAGTACGGCGGATACATCACCGGCCCGAAGATCATCACCGAAGAGACCAAGAAGACCATGAAGAAGATCCTCAGCGACATCCAGGATGGAACCTTTGCGAAGGATTTCCTGGTAGACATGAGCGACGCAGGTGCACAGGTGCACTTCAAGGCTCTGCGCAAGAAACATGCGGCTCATCCGGCGGAGGTAGTCGGAGAAGAGATCCGCAAGCTGTATTCCTGGAGCGACGAGGACAAGCTCATCAACAACTGATCTGCAGATCCGGATATACCCGGGGCTGCCGCATGTCAGGTGCGGCAGCCCTTTTCTTTACGGCAGCCGTGGTTGCGGAAATGGTCAAATGCGGTTAAAATAGTCTGGTTAAGCAGTTTTTCATACGTAAGGAGCAATGTTTATGGGAATGACAATGACTCAGAAAATACTCGCGCATGCTGCAGGACTGCAGGAAGTGCACGCGGGAGATCTGATCGAGGCGAATCTGGACCTGGTGCTGGGGAATGACATTACATCTCCGGTTGCGATCAAGGAGATGGATAAGTTCACAAGCGACAAGGTGTTTGACAAGGATAAGATCGCACTGGTCATGGACCATTTTATCCCGAATAAGGATATCAAGTCTGCTGAACACTGCAAGTGCGTGCGTGAGTACGCCAGGAAACATGATATTACGAATTACTTTGATGTAGGACAGATGGGGATCGAGCATGCACTGCTTCCGGAAAAAGGCCTTGTGGTCGCAGGGGATGTGGTGATCGGAGCTGACTCCCACACCTGCACCTACGGCGCGCTTGGCGCATTTTCCACCGGCGTCGGATCCACTGATATGGCAGCCGGATGTGTCACCGGCAAGGCGTGGTTCAAGGTACCGTCTGCCATAAAGATCGTCCTCACGGGCAAGCCTTCCGAATATGTGAGCGGCAAGGACGTCATTCTGCATATCATCGGCAGGATCGGCGTAGACGGTGCTCTGTACAAGTCCATGGAGTTTACGGGTGAGGGTGTTGCGAACCTGTCCATGGATGACCGTTTTACGATCGCGAATATGGCGATCGAAGCGGGCGGAAAGAACGGAATCTTCCCGGTGGATGACAAGGCAGTCGCTTACATGCAGGAGCATTCGACAAAGACCTGGACTGCGTATGAGGCAGATGAGGATGCGCAGTACGATGAAGAACTCGTCGTGGATCTGAGCACGCTCCGCCCGACGGTTTCCTTCCCGCACCTGCCGGAGAATGCCAGGACGATCGACGAAGTCGGCGATGTGAAGATCGACCAGGCAGTCATCGGTTCCTGTACGAACGGAAGGATATCCGACCTGAGAGCAGCTGCCAGGGTGCTGGAAGGCCGCAGAGTTGCCAAAGATGTGCGCTGCATCGTGATTCCTGCGACGCAGAAGGTATACCTGCAGGCACTGGAAGAAGGGCTTCTCAAGATCTTTATCGAAGCAGGCGCGGTCGTTTCCACGCCGACCTGCGGTCCGTGCCTGGGCGGTTACATGGGAATCCTGGCAAGCGGAGAGCGCTGCATATCTACTACCAACCGCAATTTCGTCGGACGTATGGGCGCGGTGGATTCGGAAGTGTATCTGGCAAGTCCCGCAGTCGCGGCAGCCAGCGCCGTTGCAGGAAAGATCGTGTCGCCTGAGTCTCTGTGACCGGCGGCGTGACACATAATGAAGGAGGATGTCCTGATGAAACTGGAAGGAACTGTATTTAAATACGGTGATAATGTAGATACTGACGTCATCATCCCGGCACGCTATCTGAATTCATCCGATCCGAAAGAATTGGCGGCGCACTGCATGGAAGATATCGACAAGGACTTTACCACAAAGGTGAAGAGCGGTGACATCATCGTCGCAGCGAAGAATTTCGGATGCGGATCATCCAGAGAACATGCCCCGATCGCGATCAAGGCCTCCGGTGTCTCGATCGTCATCGCAGAGACATTTGCCAGGATCTTCTACAGGAATTCGATCAATATCGGACTTCCGATCATGGAGTGCCCGGAGGCAGCCAGGGAGATAAAGTCCGGGGATCAGGTAGAAGTGGACCTTGACAGCGGCATCGTGACGGACGTCACACAGGGAAAGTCCTGGAAGGGGCAGGCATTCCCGCCGTTTATGCAGAATATCATTTCTGCCGGAGGATTGATTCCGTATATCAATTCAAAGGACTGATACTTTAAGCATCAGTCACTGCAGTAATCAGTAAGGGGATTATGGATGGCAAAGAGGGTAAATGCCGCAGCAAGTGAGAAGTTTTCCTTTCTGAAGGGAGGCAAGAGGACAGAGCGGACAGGAGAAGTAGACTTCTATGACTACAATCTTCTGGCAGTCGTGGTCCTCCTTACCTGCTTTGGTCTTGTTATGCTGTATTCCACCAGCGCTTACGAGGCGTCGGTGGACTATGGCAATGATATGCGTTATTTTGCGAGACAGGCCCTGGTCAGCGCTCTGTTTTTCGTAGTCATGATCTATGGATCCAGAATGGATTACCACTGGTTCAGCAAGTTTGCATTCCCTTTGTATATTCTTGCAAATATTCTGCTGATCGCTACGAAGTTTGTCGGAACGACGATCAACGGCGCAAGACGCTGGATCTACGTAGGCGGTGTGTCTTTCCAGCCTGCGGAGTTCGCAAAACTGGCCGTTATTCTGTTCTTCCCCACACTCATCGTCCGGATGGGGTGGAAGTTCCGAAAACTGAAAGCGCCGCTGATCGTATTCGGACTCGGGGTGATGACCGCTTTCTTTACATACCGTTTTACGGATAACCTGTCAACGGCTATCATCATTCTCGGGATTGCGTATATCCTGATCTTTATCGCGCATCCAAGACCGAAGAGGATGCTCCAGCTTACGGTGGTCTTCATGATCGTCCTGGTCATCGCTCTGCTGGTGATCCGCAATACAGGCATGCTGGAGAGCAGCAGTTCCTTCCGTATGCAGCGTATCGTCACATGGCTTCATCCGGAAGAGAACCAGGATGAGGGTGGTTACCAGGTCATGCAGGCACTTTATGCGATCGGTTCGGGAGGACTGTTCGGCAAAGGATTGGGCAACAGCGCCCAGAAACTCGGAGCGCTTCCCGAAGCACAGAATGATATGATCTTTTCCATCATCTGCGAAGAACTCGGGATCATCGGAGCCGTGATCGTCCTGCTGCTGTTTGCGTTTATGCTTGCACGGCTTGTGTTCATTGCGATGAACGCGCCGGATCTGCTCGGGAGTTTGATCGCGACCGGTATCTTTGCGCACATATCCCTGCAGGTCGTGCTGAACATTGCGGTCGTACTGAACCTGATTCCGACAACAGGAATCACGCTGCCCTTTGTGTCATACGGAGGTACATCCATCGCTTTCCTGATGCTGGAAATGATGCTTGCCCTGTCTGTGTCCAATCAGATCAGGGCGAAAACAGCCTGATGGAAGGCGCTCGGAAAAGCAAAGCAATACATATTTCATGCATATTTAAGCAAATAAATAAAAAGAGGAGATTGTCATCTATTATGTCTGAAGTCAGAACCAGATTCGCTCCAAGCCCCACCGGCAGGATGCATGTCGGAAACCTCAGGACCGCGCTGTACGCTTACCTGATCGCGAAACATGAGAACGGAACCTTTATGCTCCGAATTGAGGACACGGATCAGGAGAGAGAAGTGGAAGGCGCCGTGGATATCATCAACCGGACACTGGAAGGCACCGGCCTCATTGCGGATGAAGGCCCCGATAAGCCGGGCAGTGTCGGACCGTATGTCCAGAGTGAGCGCGTGAAAGCCGGGATCTACCGGGAGTACGCAGAAAAGCTGATCGAAAAAGGAGAGGCATATTACTGCTTCTGCACGAAGGAGCGTCTGGACTCCCTGCATCAGAATGTGGGCGGCAAGGATATCATGATCTATGACAAGCATTGTCTGCATCTGTCAAAAGAAGAGATCCAGGCAAACCTGGACGCAGGCATGCCCTATGTAATCCGTCAGAATGTTCCGAATGAGGGAACAACCTGTTTTGAAGATGAGATCTACGGCAAGATCGAAGTTCCCAATGCAGAGCTGGATGACATGGTCCTGATCAAGTCGGACGGATTTCCGACGTATAATTTTGCAAATGTAGTGGATGACCATCTCATGGGCATCACACATGTGGTGCGCGGCAATGAGTATCTCTCGTCCGCACCGAAGTACAACCGCCTGTACGAAGCCTTCGGATGGGAGGTGCCGGTCTATGTGCACTGCCCTCTGATCACGGATGAAGAGCATCACAAGCTCTCCAAGAGAAGCGGCCATTCGTCCTTCGAGGATCTGATCGAGCAGGGATTCGTCTCTGAAGCGGTGGTCAACTATGTTGCCCTCCTTGGCTGGAGTCCTTCGGATGACCGGGAGATCTTCTCTCTGGAAGAACTCGTGGAGAACTTCGACTATCATCATATGAGCAAGTCACCGGCTGTATTCGACATTCAGAAACTGAAATGGATGAATGGAGAATACATCAAGGCGATGGATTATGAACCCTATGCGGAGCGCGCGATCCCGCAGATCCGGAAAGTGATCACGAAGGATCTGGATCTGAACAAGATCGCCGGTATGGTGAAGACAAGGATCGAAGTGTTCCCGGATATCGATGAGATGGTGGATTTCTTCGAGAAACTTCCGGACTATGATATCTCCCTGTACCAGAATAAAAAATGGAAGGTTACTCCTGAGAAGTCGCTGAAGGTGCTCCAGGATCTGCTTCCGATTCTGCAGGCACAGGAAGACTGGAGCAATGATGCGCTCTATGAAGTGCTCAGAGACTATTCGGCAGCGGAAGGGGTCAAGGCAGGCTTCACGATCTGGCCGGTGCGCATCGCGGTGTCCGGAAAGAGTGTCACTCCGGCAGGCGCTACGGAGATCATGGACGTCCTCGGGAAAGAGGAGTCTGTTGCCCGAATCGAAGAGGGCATCCGCAAACTGCAGGGATGACCGGAGGAAGTTGAACAGCAGAGGATTAAATATATGCTGAGCAGTGATCAGCTGACTGCGGTACAGCACAAGGAGGGGCCCGCCATGGTATTGGCGGGCCCTGGTTCCGGCAAGACCATGGTCATTACCAATCGAATACTGTATCTGATCAGGCAGGGAGTGCGGCCGGAGAACATACTGGTGATCACATTTACCAGGGCGGCCGCCAGGCAGATGCAGGAGCGGTTCGCGCGCCTGGCACAGCCGGATCATTTCAGGGTCACATTCGGGACCTTCCATGCCGTCTTTTTCCAGATTCTTAAAAATGCATATGGCTACACAGCCGAGAACATTCTCCGGGAGGATGAGCGCTTCCGGATCATGGCTTCCATCGCGCAGGAACTGCATCTTGAATACGGAGACATGAATGAATGGGCGGGGGATGTGCTTGCGGAGATCTCGCGCGTGAAGGCGGAACAGATCCCGCTGGATCATTACTATGCGTCTTCGGTGCCGGAAGAAGAATTCAGAAAAGTGTGCCGGATGTACACAGAGCGCCAGGCGAAGCTTGGCCGGATCGACTTTGACGACATGTGTGTCTACACATATGACCTGTTTCACGCCAGGACCGATATTCTGAAAGCCTGGCAGGATCATTTCCGCTATATCCTGATCGATGAGTTTCAGGACATCAACATGCTTCAATACCGGATCATCCGGATGCTGGCAGCACCCCGGAACAATCTGTTCATCGTCGGGGATGATGACCAGTCAATCTACCGTTTCCGCGGAAGCCGCCCGGAGATCATGCTGAACTTTCCGAAAGATTACCCTGGAACGGCGGTCATGAAATTAAATGAAAATTACCGCTCGACACCGCAGATCGTAGCTGCGTCAACCCATGTCATCGCGCAGAACAGAACCCGCTACCTCAAGGACCTGTACAGCCGAAAAAAGGCGGGACCGCCTGTGGAGGTGATGGAATGCAGGGATATGGAGACGGAACTTCTATACCTGGTGAACTGCATCCGGTCGAGCCTTCAGGATGGTATTGCGCCATCGCAGATCGCGGTGCTGACCCGGACAAACCTGGAGGGAAGGGCACCGGCGGCGAAACTGTCACAGTTCCAGATCCCCTGCAGGATGAAGGACGCAGCCCCGATCCTGTGGGATCACTGGATCGCAAGGGATTTTCTGTCCTATCTGAATCTTGCGCATGGACCGATGGAGAGGGAAGATTTCCTTCGGGTATGCAACAAGCCCAACCGCTATATGACAAGAGACTCCGCATACGCGAAGACGATCACATTTCCGGGGCTGTACGGATGGTACAGTGACAGACCATGGATGGCTGAGAGAATTCGTGAGTTTGAGAGCACACTGAGAATACTCCGGGATCTGCGCCCCTATTCGGCGATCAATTACCTCAGAAGAGGCGCCGGATACGATACATACCTGCAGGACTATGCCAGGAAGCGGCGCATCGATTATGAAGAACTGCTGCAGACTGCGGATGAGATACAGGACAGTGCGAAAGAATGTGAGACGCTCGGCGTCTGGAGAGAGAAGATCGACCGGATCCGGGAGCAGATGAAGGAACAGCAGAAAGCCGGGATGCAGCAGGAGGGCGAATTCGTCACCCTTGCCACACTGCACAGCGCAAAGGGCCTGGAGTTTACGGAAGTGTTCCTGCTGAATGTCAATGAAGGGGTGATCCCGTACCGCAGAGCGAGTCTGGAAAGCGAGATCGAGGAAGAGAGGCGTCTGTTCTACGTAGGGATGACACGTGCAAAAAAGAAGCTGCATCTGTTCTATGTCAAAGAACGGTACAACAGGAAGATGGAGCCCTCCAGATACCTGGAATGTTTAAAACCCGGGGATAAACCGGAGTAATGCAGTGGAAAAACCGGTGGAATACCTGTGCAGAAAAAAGTTTAAAAAAAATTGAAAAAGGCTGTTGACAAACTCGGGGAACGGTGTTAGATTAATCGAGTCGCCGCGATGAAGGCGAACAAAAAGAGTTCTTTGATAACTGAACAGTGAAACGACCTTGAAGATTCTTTAAAAGTTTTTTTCAAAGGAACTGACCTTTAAAACAG
>OMSN01000069.1 GCA_900313765.1 uncultured Eubacteriales bacterium | reverse complement strand
TCTATAACGATGCTCTGTACTTCTCACCGATCATAGGCTATACGGGACAGGTATCCGCGGAAGAACTCAAGGAACTGCGCGCGATCGATTCCAGTTATGACAGTACGGATATCGTGGGTAAAGTCGGACTGGAGAAGGTCATGGAGACCGATCTGCAGGGCCGAAAGGGTTCCGAGACGATCTATGTGGACAATCTGGGAAGAACGATCTCCACATCTTCGTCCACCCAGCCGGAGGCAGGCAATTCCCTGTATCTGACACTGGATTCGGATCTTCAGAAAGCCTGCTATAATATTCTGGAAGAGTATATTGCCGGTATCCTGTGGGCCAACATCGTAGATACTGAGTCGATCGACGAGAGCTGGATCTCGACGGCTGACGATGTCCGTATCCCTGTCTATGACGTGTATTATTCTCTGTTTGAGAACAATGTTCTGAGCGTGGAACATCTGTCAGATCCGTCTGCATCCACAAATGAAAAGAATGTCTATCGTGCATTCCAGGAAAAGGCGGAATCCATATTTGCCGAGATCAAGGAACAGCTGACCATAGACGATCCGACTCCCTACACAGACCTGACAGACGAGATGAAGGTCTATCAGTCCTACATCGTCGATACCATGCTTCCGCAGACCGGCATCCTCAATGAAGAGGCTATCGACAAATCCGACCTTACCTACAAGGCGTGGGCGGAAGAGGAGTCGATCAGCCTGCAGGAACTTCTGACATATGCTCTGTCAAAGAACTGGATCGACGTGAACGGTATCACGGAAAACATCAGTTACATGGATTCCACGGAAGTCTATTCCGCACTTGCAGATTATATCGCTGACTATCTGGGTTCAGACTCGGATTTCTGCAAGAGAGTATTCCGCTATATGCTTATGGAGGGCAGTCTGTCCGGCGCACAGGTATGCTTGCTGCTGTTTGACCAGGGCGTACTCGACATGAACACGTCCGACTATGATATGCTCTCGAACGGATCCCTTGGCGGATATGACTTCATCCGTGACAAGATCTATAATCTGCAGATCACGCCGGCACAGCTTGCGCTGAATCCCTGCTCGGGAGCCATCGTGATCACAGATCCTTCTGACGGCAGCGTCAAAGCCTGCGTGACTTATCCCAGCTATGACAGCAACCGTCTTGTAAATGAGATGGACAGCGCGTATTATTACAAGCTTGTCACGGACCTGTCCAGTCCGTTCTACAGCCGCGCAACGCAGGAACTGCTTGCTCCGGGTTCAACGTTTAAACCGGTCGCAGCGACTGCAGGTGTGGCAGAGAATGTCCTCGGGGTCTCCGAGGGTCTGTACTGTACCGGTGAATTCGACGGCGTCGATCCCCCGATCAAGTGCTGGATCCATCCGGGAGCCCACGGGACAGAAACCCTGGCAGACGGTATCAAGAACTCCTGCAACTTCTTCTTCAATACGATCGGATTCCGGCTGGCTTCCATGGGCGGAGCCTACGATGACGATGAGGGTGTAAAGATGCTCCGGAAGTATGCTTCCATGTACGGTCTGGATTCTCCGTCGGGAATCGAAGTGCCGGAGACGAGCCCGCATATGCTCACGTATGACGCAGTCCGAGGCGCAATGGGTCAGGCCGACAATGCATATACAGTTTCCCAGCTGGCACGCTATGTGATGACTGTTGCCAACTCTGGAAACTGCTATGACCTGACTCTTGTTGACAAGATCACGGATCAGAACGGAAACACTGTTTCAGAGAATGAACCTGTACTGCATGACCAGGTACAGCTGTCCGCAGATATCTGGGACGCGATCCATCTGGGCATGCGCGAAGTGGTACTGAACCACAAGGCTTTCCACGATTACAATGTGTCCGGCGGTGTTGCCGTATCCGGCAAGACCGGTACCGCACAGGAGGTCGTAACGAAGCCGAACCATGCACTGTTCATCGGATACGCACCCTCTGACGCTCCGCAGATGTCTCTCGCATGCAGAATTGCCTATGGCTACACGTCCACGAACACGGCAGCCATGGCAAGGGATGTTGTCGAGTATTACTTCCATCAGAAGGACATCAATGAGCTGATCCCGGGTCATGCGATCCAGGTTACCACAGATAATACACGGACAGACTGATATGAAACCATCATCCATCGAACTGAAAAGTACAAAGTACGTTCTCACAGTGGTCATGGACCCGGCTGTCTCATTTGAAACGATCCTGGAGGATGTGACGGAAAAGTTCCGGCAGAGCGCGAGGTTCTTCAAAGGGGCCTCCATGGCGATGAGTTTTGCCGGAAGAGAGGTGACACCTCAGCAGGAAAGACTTCTGGTGGAAGCAGTCACCCGGTACTGTGACATCAATATCACCTGTATCATCGAGGAAAATGAAGACAGGGAAAATGCACAGTATCATGCGATCGCCCATGCGCTTCCTCCAAAAGAGCCGGAAGAGACACTCAGCACAGACGGAATGGACGCGGCCGGGGAATCAGGCGCTCTGACAGAGCCGGCGGATATTCTGCGCGGCAGTCTGAAGAATGGACAGAAGGTCTATTCTGACAAGACCATCCTGCTGCTTGGAGATGTGGAACCCGGTGCCGAGATCGCCTCGGAGAGAAATGTATTTATCGCGGGATGCGCCATGGGAACCCTGCGTTCAGGCGTCGGTGGAGAAGGCTCATTTGCAGCCGCCCTCATCATGAAGCCATCCACTCTGGAGGTGGATGGTCACCGTTCAGTGGCAGCGATACGCAAGCGCAGCTTTGATGACAGTTATACGCCTTATCCGCAGATCTGCACTGTGGAAGACGGTCGTATGAGGATGGATACCATATCAGGACGTACATGGAATCATATATTCGAGCGTCTTGCCCAGAGGAAAGAGGAAGAGCAGGATGCAGAAGAGTGAATCTGACACGAAGGAGTTTGCATGATTCGTCAGTATAGATTAAGGAATTACAGTTTTCCGCTGATTGCGGCGGTCATCGCACTGTCGGTGATCGGGATCATGATCATCGGAAGCGCACAGCAGTCTTCGCAGAACAGGCAGATGTTCGGACTGATCATCGGGCTGGTTGTCATGTTCATCATGTCGCTGATCGATTACAGCACTTACACAAGAATGCGCTGGATCATCTATCTTGCAGGCTGCGCCGGTGCTTCTGATCGGTACTACGGTCGGCGGTGCAACACGATGGATTGAGATCGGAATCCGTTTCCAGCCTTCTGATCTGATGAAACTGTGCATGATCGTATTCTTTGCGGGCTATTTCAACCAGTATGATTCCAAACTGAACACCCCCAAAGTTATCCTGATAGCTCTGGCGATCCTGATGGTACCGCTGTTCCTGATCTACAAGGAACCTGATCTGTCAACGACGATCGTCACAGCACTGGTCTTTTGTGCTATAATATTTGCAGCCGGTCTGAGCTGGAAGATCATATTCGCCATACTGGCGGTTGCAGTTCCGGGAGCAGCCATCTTCCTGAGCCTGGTCCTCAGCCCGGATCAGACACTGATCGCCAGCTACCAGAGAGAGAGAATTCTCTCCTGGCTGCGTCCGGGTGAGTACTCAGAGACAGCCTACCAGCAGCAGAACTCCATCATCGCGATCGGATCCGGACAGCTGTATGGAAAAGGACTGAACAACAATGCAGTCAACTCCGTCAAGAACGGTAACTTTATTGCAGAGCCGCAGACAGACTTTATCTTTGCGGTCGCAGGCGAGGAACTTGGATTTGCAGGCTGTGTGCTGATCGTAATCCTGGAGCTTGCCATCGCCCTGATGTGTTTCCGGATCGGTATGCGTGCCCGGGAGAAAGAGGGCATGCTCATCTGTATCGGTGTCGGTTCACTGGTTATGTTCCAGAGTGCCCTGAATATAGGCGTTACAACCGGTCTGATGCCGAATACCGGTATCACACTTCCCTTTGTCAGTTATGGTGTCACATCTCTTGTCACTTTCTGTATGGAGATCGGCATCGTGCTGAATGTAGGACTGCAGCCCAAGCGGCCGCCTGCAGTTCCGGATACAGGCCAGGCCGCATTCAGATTCAGAAACAGCACTTACATTAAGTGATGATTCTACGGGTGGAGAGTGTGCAGATTGTTTCAACAGACAGGAAGGAAAGGAAGAGACAGCAATGAATATTGGTTTTATTGCGCATGATGCCAAAAAGAAACTGATGCAGAACTGCTGTATCGCCTACCGCGGCATACTGGCCAAGCACGATCTGTATGCAACCGGGACAACAGGCAGACTGATCCAGGATGCGACAGGGCTTCAGGTCAACAAACTCCTGGAAGGACATGTCGGCGGTGAACAGCAGATGAGTGCAATGGTCGAACAGAATCAGATGGACCTTGTTCTGTTCTTCAGAGACCCGGAGCTGACAGTGTCTACTCACAGCGACAGTGCTGACCTGTCCAAAGTGATACGGATGTGTGACATTCACAACGTCCCGCTGGCGACCAACATTGCTTCTGCAGAGATCCTGTTGAAATCTCTCGAAAAGGGTGATCTCGACTGGAGAGAAATGTACCATTGACTATGAGTAAAAGAAGAAATATAAAACCTGACTACTACACACAGAGAGAATGGAACCGCATCCAGGCAAGAGAGAAGGCTCAGGCAAAAGCCTCCCGCAATCTTGTGATCGCAGTCATTATCCTGCTGCTTCTGGTATCGCTTATGGTCTATGCAGCCTGGTTCTTTGTCATCCGGTCCCATGATACCGGACTTCCTGTTGCATTTGACGAGAGCAGCAATGTCTTCGGTTTTCACACAGAAGGCGACAGGATGGCAAGAGCAGTGCCTTTTGCCGACGGGCTGTGTGTGACCGATTCAGATGTGGACGCGGATGCGATCTTCATCAGCGCAACGGAAGGAGCTCTGTTTGACATTAACTCCGAGAACGTTGTGTACGCGAAGAATATCTTCGAACAGAGATCCCCGGCTTCCATCACTAAGATCATGACAGCTCTGGTGGCGCTGAAATACGCCAACCCGGATGACATGGTCACGGTGACCCAGTCTGCATTCGACATTGAAGAAGCATCTTCCGTCTGTGAACTCCATCTTGGAGACCGTCTGACACTGAAACAGCTTCTGTACGGTCTGCTGATCGCCTCCGGCAATGATGCCGCGCAGATGATCGCAGAATATGTCGGCGGCGGAAGCATCAGCAATTTTGTGGATATGATGAACAAGGAAGCCCTGGCACTCGGAGCGACCCACACTCATTTCATGAATCCGCACGGACTCACTCAGAACGATCATTATACCTGCGCATATGACATCTACCTCATGCTGAACGCAGCAATGAAATATGATCTTTTTATGGACATTATCCAGAGGAAGAATTATTATGCCGAGTATACGGATTCGGACGGAGACGCATACGCAATGACATGGGAGACGACGGACCACTACCTGAGCGGGGAGGCTGCAGTACCCGGCAACGTGATCATCTATGGCGGCAAGACCGGTACAACCGACGATGCCGGAGCATGCCTTGCGCTGATTTCCAAGGACCTGTACGGCAATCCATACATCTCCGTCATCATGCATTCAGAGACCAAAGAAGGGCTCTATACGGAAATGAACCAGATTCTCTCACTCGTCCCTGCATGACGAGGTTGTATTTCCGACCGTTAAAAGTTATAATACAGTTATAGAACAAAAAAAGACCTGAACAGGAGGGCACTCAATTATGATACAGTTCATCATCGGTGAAAAGGGAAAAGGCAAGACCAAGGTTCTTCTTGAGAAGGCGAATCATGAAGTCAAGGAAGCAAATGGTAATTTTGTATATCTCGACAAAAACACCCAGCACATGTTTGAGCTTCACAATAGAGTCCGTCTTATTGATGTAACCACATACCCGCTCACCGATTCGGATGAATTCATCGGTTTTCTGTGCGGAATCATCTCCCAGGACCATGACCTGGAGAACGTCTATCTCGACAATTTCATGAAGATTGCAAGGATCGCCGAAGGCGAGGATGTGATCCCCGTCCTTAAGCAGATCGAAGCGATCGGCAGACAGTTTTCAGTCAATTTCATCATCAGCATCTCCCTGACGAAGGAAGATCTGCCGGAAGAATTCCGTGATATGATCATTGCTGAGCTGTAAGATGTGACATTTTTTCCTGTTTCACGGAATCAAAATGAATTTTGCTTCAGATATCGAGTAGGATTCGTCCTACTCGATTGTATATTAAGAGGGTTTTCCTTTGGCTCTATTTCGAAGAAGAAACACAGGCAGGAACCGTAATATTATCACGCTGCCCCGGTCATTGCCTTCGCTGGATCCCGGGACGATGCTGTTCGGCCTGATCTTTATCTACATCATCATTGCTCTGATCTCATACCTCACACAGAGCCATGTGACCGGCTATGAAGTCGTTGCGGGAACCATATCCGGCAACTACCGTTACAGTGCCCTGGTTCTCAAGGAAGAGGAGATCGAGAACTCCAATGTCTCCGGCAATGTCAGTTACTATGCCCGGGAAGGCTCCAAAGCCAATGTGGGCATGATGATCTGCTCCGTGGGAGGCACTGCCGCCGGATCGGAGGACAGCAGCATCACGACCAGCCTGTCTGATGAAGATCTCACAGAAGCAAAGAATGAGATGAGTATCTTCGCCGTTAACTTCGATGAAGATGTCTTTTCCCGTGTCTATGACTTCAAGGCGGATATGCAGGGGGTTATCCTGCAGTCTTCCATCGATGAGAATGCCGGCGAATATGTCAGCGGCAGCTTCGAGGCACCGGTTCCGGGATTCGTCGTGTACTCCACAGACGGACTGGAAGGTGTCACGGAATCCGACCTGAAGCGGTCCATGTTTGATCAGAGTTATTACACGAAAAACAACCTGAGACTGAGAAGCACTGTCAGCTCCGGTGATCCGCTCTACAAACTGGTAACCAACGACACCTGGAGTCTGTGCTTCCCCGTTGATGACCGTCTGAAGGCAGACCTGGAAGGGCGGGAGAAGATCAGCGTACGTTTCCTGAAGGACAACAACTCCTTCTCAGCGCCGCTTGAACTTGTCAATGGACTGGACGGACTGTATGGGAAGATCACCATGAAGAGTTCTCTTGTCCGGTACGTCACGGACCGCTATCTTGACATCGAGCTGATCCTGGACCGTACGAAGGGCCTGAAGATTCCGGTATCCTCGATCACGGAGAAGTATTTCGTACGTATTCCCGAGGAATATGTAACGGAGAATGAGAACTCGAATTCGGAGATCTACCTGATCCGCGAGACCTTCGCCGCGGACGGATCCTCCTCCACATCAAACGTTGTGGCAACTGTCTATTCGAGAAATAAAAAAGAAGGGTACTACCTGATCAATCCCGGATTGTTTGATGACGGAGACTATATCGTCATGCCGGGAACCTCCAGAAAGTACCAGATCTCAGAAGACGTCTACGAGACGATCCAGGGTGTATACAATATCAATAAGGGATACGCAGTGTTCCGCGAAGTCACGATCATTGATGAAAATGAAGAATTCTGTATCGTTGACCCGACAGACACATATGGGCTCTCAGCCCATGACCGGATCGTCCTGAACGCGTCGGAAGTCAAGGATGATGAGATCATTAACTGAGTGAACTACTCAGCATATGCTCTGTCTGCTCCGTTGCGCGGACGACCCTATAGGTCCACTCCGGGGTGCAGGACAGAGCTTGCATATATCTTAATGCATATGTACGGTGATTAAAAATGAGTGTAGCTGAGAATCTAAGACAAATTGAACAAAGGATATGCGAAGCCTGTGAGAGAAGCGGGCGCAGAAGAGAGGATGTCACTCTCATAGCAGTCAGCAAGACCAAACCGGTTTCCATGATTCAGGAAGCGATGGATCAGGGGATTGTGGACTTCGGAGAGAACAAACCGCAGGAGCTTCGTGACAAATATGAGGTTCTTCCGAAAGATCTTCACTGGCATATGATCGGGAACCTTCAACGAAACAAAGTAAAATACGTGGTGGGAAGGGCAGTCATGATCCACTCACTGGGTTCGCTGGAGCTGGCAGAGGCAATCGAGAAGGACGCAGCCAGAAAGAACCTTGTGATGCCCTGTCTGGTCGAAGTAAATATGGCAGGAGAGGAATCCAAGGGTGGGATCGCACCCGGTCAGGCGGAGGAGTTTGTCCGCACTGTCTCTGCCTTTGAACACATTCAGATTCATGGATTTATGACCATTGCACCCTTCGTGGATGACCCGGAGCTCAACCGTGTTCATTTCCGCGGACTGCGCAATTTGGCGGTTGACATAGGCCGGAAAAACATCGATAATGTAATGGTTAATGAACTTAGTATGGGAATGACTGGGGATTTTGAGGTAGCAATCGAAGAAGGTGCTACACTGGTCCGTGTAGGAACAGGTATCTTTGGGGAGAGGAATTACAGTTTATGAGTGTTTTCGACAGATTTTTGAATTCGATCAAGATAAATGAAGACGATGACCTGGACGATGACGAATACTTCGATGATGATGACAGTGGTCTTGATGATTCACGTCCATCCAGACGCTTTATAGAACGTGATGAGGAGGATGATCTGGAAGAGGAGGAAGAGCCGATCCGGCCGATCCGCCGCAAGGAACCGGTGGAAACATCCAGTCCGAGAGGCTTCCGCAGATCCAGAGCACAGGCTCCCGTCAGAGAATCCAAGGTCTCAGCGTTCAGGCCGAGAAAGGTACAGGAAGAAACTGAACCGTCCAACAATTTCTCCGTGTGTGTGATCCGTCCGAAGTCCATGGAAGATGCATTGCAGATCGCTCAGATGCTGATTGCTCACTGCACCATCATCCTGAATCTGGAGGGACTTGATCTTGATGTCTCACAGAGAATATTCGACTTTGCGTCCGGCGCGTGTTGTGCCATCCGCGGACGTCTTGACAAGATCAGCAACTATATCTTCGTCCTGACACCGCATGGTGTTGATATCACCGGAGAGTTCCAGGAGATCCTGACCGGTGCGTTTGACCCGGATCTTGACCTCGGAGATGACCTCTGATTGCAGATGCATTCAGAATATGTACAAGCATAATGAACGCCGCAGGGATTGAACCTGCGGCGTTTTCAAGATTATTACGCAGAAGGAGTCACCATGGCTGATAAAAAGAAAATGAGTATCACGGACCCGATCGAAGTCAAGAAAGACCGCAGATTCGCCTACCATATCTATCCTGAAACTTCGTTTGACCAACTGGCAGAGCGCATGCAGGAACTCGACTGCCAGAACCGCCGGATCGCAGTCATCACGGACAGCAACGTGGAGAAACTGTATCTGGATAAGGTAGTAGGCTGTCTGAAAGGATGCTGTGCGGGCGTCTCATCCTATGTGATTCCAGCCGGTGAGTCCCACAAGAACCTGGATGAGATCCGGAAGATCTACACACACCTGATTGAGAACTGTCTGGACCGCAGGGACATACTGGTCGCTCTGGGAGGCGGGGTAGTCGGAGATATGACCGGTTATGCTGCCGCAACCTATCTGCGCGGGATCCGCTTCGTTCAGATCCCCACAACCCTTCTGTCCCAGGTGGATTCTTCCATCGGCGGCAAGACAGGTGTTGATTTTGATTCCTACAAGAACATGGTCGGGGCGTTTCATCAGCCTTCCATGGTGTACCTGAATATCAGTACCCTGAAGACCCTGGATGATACACAGTATGCCAGCGGTATGGGAGAAGTCCTCAAGCACGGACTGATCAGGGACGCGGCTTACTATGAGTGGTGTCTGGATCACATGGGCGAGATCGAAGAGCGGGATTCTGATACCCTGCTGGAGATGGTGGTGCGCAGCATCCATATCAAGCGGGTTATTGTGGAGAAAGATCCTCTTGAAAAAGGAGACAGGGCTCTTCTGAATTTCGGACACACAGCCGGACATGCGATTGAGAAACTGAAGAATTTTGAACTGGCACACGGGGAATGTGTTGCCCTTGGAATTATTGCAGCTTCCTACATCTCCTGGAAGAGGGGAAGCATCGATGAGATGACCTTCTACGAGATCCGTGACATGTTTGTCGGCTTTGATCTTCCTATCACCTACGATACCCTGGAGGTTGATGACATCCTTGAAGCTACACGGAAAGACAAGAAGATGGACAGCGGTCACATCCGCTATATTCTGCTGAAAAAGCTGGGAAGCGCCTATATCGACGAGACTGTTACCGATGATGAGATCCGCGAAGCGCTTGCCTTCATACGTTACGATGAGAACTGCTGACAATCACAGACGGGATCTGCAGGCCTGTGCATCAGGTCCCGTTGAACGGAGGATTCTGCCATGACATCCAGGACAGCCGGCTCTGGCGTCAGAGCCTTCATATTGCTATGCGCAGCGGTGCTGCTGGACCAGGTCACAAAATGGCTGGCATATACCCGTCTTCGAAGCGTCTGGTCCGTGCCGCTTATTCCCGGGATTCTGGAACTTCAGTATCTGGAGAACAGGGGAGCTGCGTTCGGAATGCTCCGCAACAGACAGTGGATCTTTATTCTCTTTGCGCTGGTCATCATGGCCGGCTGTGTATGGTACGGATCCAGACTGCCCCATACCCGGCGCTTTACGCCGCTTCGGCTGTGTCTTGTATTCCTCAGTGCCGGCGCTCTTGGAAATATGATCGACAGGATCGCGCATCAGTTCGTGATCGATTTCATTTACTTTAAGATCATCAACTTTCCGATCTTCAATGTAGCCGACATCTATGTGACCGTAAGCGTCACCCTGCTGGTGATCCTCATACTGTTTTATTATAAAGATCAGGAGTTTACAACAGATGCTGACAGATCAGACCATTGACAATGAGATCCGGGAGTTCTGCGAAGAAGAGGATCTGACGGAGGAATCCGGATCAGAGGATGCCTGTGTCAGGACACTTACTGTGCCGGAAGAAATGAACGGTAAACGGCTGGATCTGGTCATGAGCACG
>OMSN01000135.1 GCA_900313765.1 uncultured Eubacteriales bacterium | reverse complement strand
AGACGCAGGGCTGCGTCACTGTCATCATTGTGGATGAACGCCAGAAAGGCCGGTTCATCTCCTGTATAGCCTTCCGGGATCTCCAGGATCCGGAGCGGTTCTGACTCCATATAGTGCTGAAACTGCGCACCCAGTCCTGTCGGAAACCCTTCTCCTGCGCGGATCGCTGTCTTTCCGGCCACATAAGCTTCCCGTGGGATCTTATAGATCCCGGACGCTGCAGCCTGTCTGCAGGCATCCCTGCCCTGTGAGCCTTCCTGTGCTCTATGGCAGATCACGGAATCGTCCTCTGCCATTCTCAGGACGAGTCCATTCGGAAGACTTGCCTTCAGAGACAGCGTCCGGATGGCTGTATCCTGCTTCCCAGTGAGTTTTACTCTTGCATCGTTGACTTTGAGCCGCTGCCAGGTCAGGGACGGCAGTGGATTCAGTGTCAGTTCATCTGTATACATATATCACCCAATGCTCCCTTCCATCTCCAGGCGGATCAGATTGTTCATTTCCGCCGCATATTCCAGCGGCAGTTCCTTGCTGACCGGATCCGCGAATCCGGCTACGATCATGGCCCTTGCCTCCTCCTCACTGATTCCCCGGCTCATGAGGTAGAAGACCGTCTCATCGCTGATCCGGCCGATCTTCGCTTCATGTCCGATATCGCATTCCTGCGTACGGATATCCATTACAGGGATCGTATCTGACCTGGAGACGGAATCCAGCATCAGTGAAGAACAGTCCACGCTGGACTTTGCATGCCTGGCGGTCCGCATCACTTCAACAGCGGAACGGAACGTATTGATCCCTCCGTCCTTCGACAATGATTTGGTTGTGACAAGGGAAGACGTATGCTCTCCGAGATGCACCATCCGGCATCCTGTATCCAGATTCTGTCCCTTTCCCGCGAAGGTGATCCCCGTGTACTCACAGTCGGCATGCGCCCCCTTCAGGATCGTGGTCGGATACAGATATGAGACGTGCGAGCCGAAGGATCCAGAGACCCATTCCATCCTGGCACCCTCCTCCACAAGCGCACGCTTGGTATTCAGGTTGTACATATTCTTCGACCAGTTTTCGATCGTGGAATAGCGAAGGCGCGCATTCCTGCCTACATACAGTTCCACGCATCCGGCATGCAGGTTCGCAACATTCCATTTCGGTGCGGAGCACCCTTCTATGAAATGAAGATCCGCCCCTTCATCCACGATGATCAGCGTATGCTCAAACTGGCCTGCTCCTTTTGCATTCAGCCGGAAATAAGACTGCAGGGGGATATCCACCCTGACGCCTTTCGGTACGTACACAAAAGACCCGCCGGACCAGACAGCGCCATGCAGAGCAGCAAACTTGTGATCGGATGGCGGCACCAGTTTCATGAAATGGCTCCTCACCATATCCGCATATTCCCCGGTGAGTGCGCTCTCCATATCGGTGTACACGACCCCCTGCTCCGCCACATAATCCTTCACATTGTGATAGACCAGTTCGGAGTCATACTGGGCACCGACGCCGGCCAGATATTCATGCTCCGCCTTGGGGATCCCCAGTTTCTCGAAGGTCTGGCGGATCTCCTGCGGTACATCCTCCCACCGGGCTCTCATGTCTGATTTAGGCCGCACATAGGTGACGATGTTGTCCATATCCAGGCCTTCAATGGATGGTCCCCAGTCCGGAACCGGGATCCTGTCATACAGGTTCAGTGCCTTCAGGCGAAACTCCCTCATCCAGTCCGGGTCTTTCTTCTCCTCGCTGATCCTGCGCACGATGTCCTCTGTGAGGCCTTCATCCACACGGCTGCGTTCAGTCCCTTCATCCCTGAAGTCATAGATATTGGTGGTTAATTCATCAAGAATAGTTCCGATTCCCGTGTCAGTCATGCCCCCTCCTCCAGGTAACCTTCGAATCCCTTCTCCTGGATCTCATCCACAAGCTCAGGTCCGCCGCTTTTCACGATCCTTCCCTTCACCAGGATGTGTGTGCAGTCTGCCTTCAGGTCCCTGAGGATCTCTGCATTGTGCGTGATGATCAGAAGAGCTCCGTCACAGCTTCGCTGGAACTGTCCGATGCCTTTTGACACGGTCCTGACAGCGTCTACATCGAGTCCGGAATCCGTCTCGTCAAGGATCGCCAGCTTCGGCTCCAGCATCAGCAGCTGCAGGATCTCCGCTTTCTTCTTCTCTCCCCCGGAGAAGCCCACATTCAGATCTCTCTCCCCGTAAGACTCATCCATGTCCAGAAGCTCCATCATCTCATGGAGTCTCCTTGAAAATGAGAGTCTCTTCACATTTTTGCCGGTCCTCTGGCGGATCGCATTGCGGATAAAACTCTCCAGCGTGATCCCCGGAACCTCTGTGGGATTCTGAAAGGACATGAAGAGTCCCGCACGGGCTCTCCTGTCAGCAGGCAGTCCCGTCAGATCATTCCCGCCAAACAGGATCTTGCCGTCAGTCTGATGATAGACAGGGTTGCCCATGATCACATTTCCGAGCGTCGATTTGCCGGCACCGTTCGGCCCCATGAGCACATGCGTCTCCCCGGCTCCGATCGTCAGATCCAGCCCGTTCAGGATCTGACTGCCCTCTATGCCAGCCTTCAGGTTTTCAATCTTCAACAATATATCGTCCATATCTTCCGATCGCCTTTCCTATTTACCCTACATGTTGGTAGGTTTATATGGCAATTTTATCTGTCCGCCTGCAGGATGTCAAGAGAAAGTATTCTGTTGAAAATGAAAAAGCCGGATCCTTCCTGCGAAGGATCCGGCCCTTTTCAAAGGCTTTTACTCAAGTGTCAGGCAGCTGTGCATTTCCTGCAAACTGCGGCTGCTCTGCTGCGCTTACTCTGCTTCTGTCTCTGCAGCCGGTGCCTCTTCCACAGCTACGATGCGTCCCTGGCCGTACGGTTCTGCATATTCTTCACCGATCACGCCGCCAAGGGTTCCCCTGATATAATCGATCAGGACCTGGTTGTCCAGCTTCACCTCATCCTGCAGGATGTTGCAGCCTTCAAACATGGTATAGCCGTCACCCTGATCCTTCAGCATGTAGTTATGGGATGCCAGTGTGTATGTCTTCTCCAGGTCGAGAGGTTCTCCGCCGACCATCACGTTCTTGACACGGTATTCACCATCTACACCCGTGAACAGAGTATTCTCATCCTGCACGCAGCTGCTGTCAATGTAGGTATGGATCTCATAGGTAAGTCCGGCTACCTGGAGGAATCCTCCGTTTTCACCCGGAACTGCATGAGCGCCCCACTCAAGGGCATCCAGGATCTGCTGACCGGTCACCTCGATCACGCACATGGAATTGCCGAAGGGATGCACTTTCAGGATATCTCCGAGAGTGATATCGCCCGCAGGGATATTTGTACGGATTCCTCCGCCGTTGACAAATGCTATGTCTGCTCCGCTCTGATCCTTGTAGGCATCTGCACACAAATCTCCCAGATTGGTCTCTGCCACACGGATGATCCGGATCGGATTACCTTCTGCATCCTTCGCCTCCGGATCAAAGATCGTAAGGTCGACAGCACTCTTCGCAACTACTTCCGTGAGTTTTTCATCCAGTTCGCTGACTGCTGCATCAATCTTTTCTGACATCGAATTGCTGATCCCCAGAAGAACCGGTGCAGGTACATCGTTGTTCCATGTATACAGGCCTGTCTCAATGCTTCCGTCCTCGGCGCTGATCCGCGCGTATCCGATGCCCTGCATCTTGGTTCCGCATGCGCTGCGGTATACATCCTGCCCATCTTTGTTCTGCATGACGACCTGATCCGTGTCATGGCTGTGTCCGTCGAGGAAGATATCGATACCTGTAGTATTGCGGATCACATCCGCATAGGTCCAGGGCTCACATTCTGCTTCATTTCCCATGTGTCCCATCACGATCACATAGTCCGCACCTTCCGCCCGGGCGTCGTCCACGGCGCTCTGTACAGCCTTGTAGATACCGTCTCCGGTTTCATCCTGGAAGAAACCATAGACGAAATTGCCTTCCTCATCCTGGAAATATTTCGGTGTGGAAGAAGTCAGTGTCTTCGGAGTGGTCACACCCACAAACGCGATCTTGCAGTCATCGATCTCCTTGATAATATACGGGTCAAAGACCAGCTCCCCATCTTTATTGAAATTGCAGCTGATGTATGGGAACTGTGCCATATCCACGAGTTCCAGGAAACGATCCATCCCATAATCAAACTCATGGTTTCCGGGGATGGCTATGTCATATCCCATCTCATTCATCAGTTCGATATCTGCCTGTCCGGTCGTCATGGTTCCCAGAGGTTCTCCCTGGATCGAATCACCATCGTCCACCAGCAGAACATGATTGCCTTCTGCTTCTTTCTGCATCTCAACAGCCTTCAGTCCCACATAGCCGAATCCCTGGTCGACTCCGCAGTGAACATCACTGGTAAAGAGGACCACAAGGTCCTGGCTAAGCCCGGTACCCTCTTCCGAAGCCGGCTCCTCAGCCATAGCCGTAGTTCCAAAGATCATCGCAAGCCCCAACAGCATGATCAGTTGCTTCTTCATTCACATCTCCTTTCCGGAACTTTGTTCCCACCCACAGCGAAAGCCCCCGCTTCGCCAGATACAAGAATCATCTTCAGTATAGCAAAGCGAGGGCCATTTGGCACCTTAATATGTCTGAAAAAATCAAAAAGTCAAACTCGTTATTTGACAATTCCGGCAGGATCATTTTCTTCAAGGCTGCCAGTGAAGAATGCATTCCTCCGTCCCGGATCGTTCATTCAGAAGAAAGCTCTCTTCCAGTGTGAAGTTCTTCTCCTTCTGCAGGGCATTCTTCAGAGCCGGCGCGTCATCTGTCAGGATGACCAGAAGAGCACCAGGTGCAAGGAAAGACGATACCTTCTGCAGGAACTTCTGCGCGTATTCTTCCGCGTGATCACCTGCTGCTTCCTCCCTGGGAAGTTCGGTGATGACTTCGTCAAACGGATATTCATGCGTGAAGTCGAAAAAGTCACGGTTGATGAGATGGAACGGTGCATGCTGGAAC
>OMSN01000244.1 GCA_900313765.1 uncultured Eubacteriales bacterium | reverse complement strand
CATATGAATTACACATATCAGTGTGACACGGTCGGCATTCTGCCGGCCGTGTATGTGTTTACGGGAAATGATTCATATGCATAAGTGCGTTTCAACTTGTTCGGGCAGAAACCGGAGACTCATGGTATACTGTTCTCACTGCAGCCATGCTGCTTCGAGTTTGCGGGCACCCTGAAAACATGTTGCCTGCCCTCGTTTTGCATCGGTTGCATTGCAGCCGCTCCCGGCTCCTATAGATGCGTGGTCGCCTTCGCGGCTGCAGCAACTCGCAAAACTCAGTCGGCTTCCTATCGTTTTCAGTTATGCCCGCAGAACTCTGCGCAGGTGCCTGGGAGGACTCATATTATTTATACAGGAGAAACCATATGCTCAGAAGTATACATGTCAGGAACATGGCTCTGATTGAAGAGGAAGAGATCACGCTGGATGGCGGACTGAACATACTGACCGGTGAGACAGGTGCCGGCAAGTCGATCGTGATCGGCTCGATCAGTACCGCCCTGGGGACCGGATCCTTCAAGGACTTTGCCGCTGAAGACGCGCAGGGTGCGATGGTTGAGCTGACGTTTGAAACACAGTCGCAGCGGGTGCGGAACAGGCTCGAGGAACTGGATCTTCCGGATCTGGACGGGGAAGTTGTGATATCCCGCAGCTACCGGAAGGGACGCAGTGTCAGCAGGATCAACGGGGAAGTGGTCACCATCGCAGCTGTGCGCGAGCTCGCAGCACTGCTGATCGACATACATGGTCAGCATGAGCACCAGAGTCTTCTGTACCCGAAGTATCATCTCGCCCTGGTGGACAGTTATGCGGAAAATGAACTGAAGGGGCCGAAGCAGGAATGCGCCGAGTCGTACCGCAGATGGTCGGAAGTAACACAGCGGCTGGAGAATGCGACGCTGGATGAGAAGGAACGGCTCAAACAGATCGATTTTCTGTCCTTCGAGATCGGAGAGATCGATGACGCAGCCCTCATGGAGGGTGAGGATGAGAGCCTGGAGGCACAGTTCAGGAAACTGTCCCATGCGCAGAGGATCCAGGAAGTGCTGGGAGAGGTATCCGGACTGACGGATACGGATTCCGGAGCCGGGATGTCGATCTCGAAAGCATCCGGACGCCTGTCACAGATTGCAGATCTTGACGAGGGACTGGAAGAACTGAGCAGCATCCTGGTCCAGATCGAGGACATGTGCAGTGACTTCACAAGGTCGCTGAGCAGCTACATGGATTCCTTTACCTACGATGAAGAGGAGTACCGCGAGATCTCCGACAGGCTGGATCTGATCAACCGTCTGAAGGCAAAATACGGCAGGACCATATCGGAGGTCCTGAAGTACAGAGACCGGCAGCAGGAAGAGCTCGACCGTCTTCTGGATTACGATGCCTATGTGGAAGGCCTGAAGAAGGAGCAGGCACAGAGCGCCTGGAAACTGGAGAAAGCGTGCGCTGCCATGACACAGATCCGCAGGCAGGCTGCCGGACAGCTGCAGCTTCAGATCATTCAGTCCCTTGAGGAACTGAACTTCCTGGATGTGCGCTTTGAGATCTCTTTTGAAGAACTGAAGGAACCCACGGCAAATGGAAAAGACGCGGTCACATTCCTGATCTCCACGAATCCGGGATCGCCGGTACGTCCTCTGCAGAGTGTAGCTTCCGGAGGCGAACTGTCCCGCATCATGCTGGGGATCAAGACCATCATGGCGCGAAGAGATTCCATCGAATCCCTGATCTTTGACGAGATCGATACGGGAATCAGCGGCCGCACGGCCCAGAAGGTATCCGAGAAGATGGCACAGCTCTCGCGCAGCTGCCAGGTCATCGCCATCACCCATCTGGCACAGATCGCATCCATGGCAGATCATCACTATATGATTGAGAAAGCGGTGGAAGACGGAATGACCCATACGCATGTCCGGGAACTGACCCAGAGCGAACAGATCGAGGAACTTGCCAGAATCCTGGGCGGCGCACAGATCACAGATGCCGTGCGTGCCAGCGCTGCAGAGATGAAGAGTCTCGCCTGCCGGCAGAAAGCATCGACACAGGATACAGAATAGATGTATACTGTACACAGGGGAAACACCGTGCCTGAACAGATCAGACACACATGGAGGCCATCAGGCGAAAGGAGATTCATATGAAAATCGTAATCGGAAATGACCACAGTGCCGTGCATATGCGTGAAGTGATCGCTGCCTATCTCCGTGAACTTGGCTATGAGGTGGAGGAGATCGGTACATTTTCAACCGAGAGCAGCCATTATCCGGAGTGGGGCGAGAAGGTCAGCATGAAAGTCATCAACAAGGAAGCAGACCTGGGGATCGCGATCTGCGGAACCGGTGTCGGCATCTCGATCGCATGCAACAAGGTCAAAGGCATCCGTGCTGTCTGCTGCAGTGAACCCTACAGTGCGAAGCTTTCCCGCCAGCACAACAATTCCAACGTCCTGTGCTTCGGTGCAAGAGTCGTGGGAGAGGAGCTTGCGAAGATGATCGTATCCGAGTGGCTGAACGCGGAGTTCCAGGGTGGACGCCATCAGATCAGAGTGGATATGATCCATGATATTGAGGCACGTCAGTAATACGTAAGCGGTATGGAGGAAGGTCTTCCGTACTCCGGACGATAGCAAAAGGGGCATGTGAAAAAACGAAAGTTTTTCACATGCCCCTTTTTTCTGTGCGATCAGTCCAGGAGGGAGAACAATCGCCTGTATTACATGATGGCTGTTACATTGTATTCCGTGACACCTTCCTCGAAGGGTACGATATTGCCTTCAATCTTCTTTCCATTTACAGTCAGCTCGCGGATGCCTTTCTGCCTCTGATCCGGGTTCTGGATCGAGATATGGTACTGTGCGCCGCGGAACTGGCGGTCCACTGTGTAATCACCGAACTGAGAAGGCACACACGGATC
>OMSN01000058.1 GCA_900313765.1 uncultured Eubacteriales bacterium | reverse complement strand
ATCCTGTGTCAGCCTTTTTCTAATCTGTTTTTAATCTTACTTAAAAGCCTGGTTAAGACAGAGGCGATATCATGACAATCGTCAAAGAGATGCCGGACCGGTCAGCGGGAAGGCTGGGATACATACACAGCTGCGCAGATGCAGACACAGGAAAGGAACAGAACATGGATAATCTGGAAAAAGTCGAAAAGCTCAGAGAACGTGCAAATGTAACTTATGGAGAGGCCAAGGCTGCCCTGGAGGAAAATAACTGGGATCTGCTGGATGCGATGGTCGCGCTGGAAAAGGCAGGCAAGACGGACGGTCCCAGGCAGGAACAGTACTCCACCAGCTATGACCAGCAGGAAGAATACATCCCTGTGATCCAGAAGGTGCAGGAGCAGGAAGAGAGACAGCCCCGCCCCGGCAAGACCATCGGCGGCGCCATCCGCAACTTCCTTCGCATCTGCAGAGACAATTCCTTCTGCATCAATCATCATGACACCAACCTGGTCCGCCTTCCTCTGATCGCAGCTGTCGTGATCCTGCTCTTCACATGGAAAGCTGCGATCCCGATCATGCTGGTCGCCCTGCTGTTCGGAGTGCGTTATTCCTTCGAGGGAAAGGATGATCTGAAGGAAGCCAATGCATTTATGGAATCTGCGGGAAATGCAGCCGAGAGCCTGAAGGAAGGGTTCGCGAATGCAAAACAGGCTGATAAAGACAACGCTGGCAAAGAGTAACCAATTGCAGACTGGCAGCAGTCCTGCATGGACAGGAGTGACCTATGAGTGCAAAGATCCTGGTTGTGGAAGATGAAGAAAAACTGGCCCGCTTTGTCGAGCTGGAACTGATCCATGAAGGCTACGAAGTCAGAACAGAGGGCAGCGGACGCGCTGCCCTTGCCGAGGCTCTGGCGGGATCCTATGATCTGATTCTGCTGGATATCATGCTCCCGGAGTTGAACGGTCTGGAGGTCCTGCGCCGGCTGAAGAAGGAGAAGGATACGCCGGTGATCCTGCTGACTGCCCGCGATGCCGTCATGGATAAGGTCTCCGGTCTGGACGCAGGCGCAGTCGATTATGTCACGAAGCCCTTCGCAATCGAAGAACTGCTGGCCAGGATCCGTGTGGCTCTCAAGCTCCATCCCCGTCAGGACGGCAATGTACAGGGGGTGCAGACAACATCCGAAGGCATGCTGGTCTGGGGGCCGCTTACCATGGACATTCCCAGGCACAGGGTCACCATGAATGGGCACGAAATCCCTCTGACCAACCGGGAGTTTCTGATGCTCCGGACCCTGCTGGAAAACATGGACATCGTGCTCTCCAGGGATACGCTTCTGGAGAAAGTGTGCGGCTATGAATATGCCGGAGAGACCAATGTGATCGATGTGTACATCCGGTACCTTCGCTCCAAGATCGATGACGTCTTCGATGTGCATATGATCCGCACAGTCCGCGGCGTCGGATACGTGATTAATAAATGGGAAGCCTGAAATGAAAAAGAAGAGAATCTACGGCGATCAGTCCCGCCGGATGACTTCCATCACCAGAAAACTGAACATGCGAATGGTCCGCAAGAAGATGGGCATCTACCTGTTCTCAGATGTCCTCGCTTTTGCGCTGTCCTTCCTCGCGTTCCTGGTCGGGATGGAATACAGCAGCCTCTCTTCGCTGTACTCTTTTGCGGATGTCAGCCGCCGTCTGACTGTCGACGGGAATGCAAACCGGATCTGGTACAGGATCCATGACAAAAGCGGGGCGGCCCTTCTGAACAAGGATATCACGGTCTTCCTCATCACCGCGGGAACCATCATACTGGCACTCCTGGCACTCCAGATGCTCGGCCTGCTTCTGGGGTATTTTGGCGAAAACCGGCGGATACGCAGGATCCTCAGCCCGATCAATGAGATAGCTCTTAAGGCTGACGAGCTGAGCAGGCTCTCCTTCTCGGAAGACAAGTACCAGCTTCTGGAGGATGCTATCGAACACATCCGTCCGGGCGAAGCACAGACCCTCTCCTTCCAGGATTCGGATCTGACCGGCGTAGAAGCTGCCATCAACAATCTTCTGATCCGGATGCGGGATACCTACCGTCAGCAGGCCCGTTTTGTCAACGACGCATCCCACGAGCTCCGAACGCCCATCGCTGTCATTCAGGGATACGCTGACATGCTGGACCGCTGGGGCAAGGAGGATGAGAAGATCCTGGACGAGTCCATCACTGCCATACGGAACGAAGCGCAGCAGATGAATCATCTGGTAGAGCAGCTGCTCTTCCTGGCCCGCGGAGACAGCGGAAAGACCTCCGTCACCCTGGAAGAGACAGATCTTCGTTCCATGATGCAGGAGGTCTATGAAGAATCGTTCATGATCGATGAGGAGCATCCGTACCGCTACCGCCCGTCCGAGGAAGCCCTGTTTGTCAGCGCTGATCCGGGACTTCTCAAGCAGGCCGTCCGGATCCTGATCGACAATGCGGCAAAATACACCAAACCCGGGGATGAGATCCTGCTGGAGTGCGGGACAGCCGGAAATGAAGCCTACATCCAGGTCCAGGATACCGGTATCGGCATGCAGGAATCAGATGTGAAACAGATGTTTGAGCGCTTCTACCGGTCCGATGAAGTCCGCTCCTACCAGGGCACAGGCTTGGGCCTGTCCATCGCCAAATGGATCGTGGACAAGCACAAGGGGCATTTTGAGATCCTCTCGAGAACCGGCCTTGGCACCAGGATCCGCATCCTGCTCCCAAAGAATGCGTAAATTAAAGAAGTTCATCTGAAGTATTCATTCAGCCTGCGGAGTTCAGTGACTCCGGAGGAAGCATGCCGAAGTATTCATCATGGGCGCTGCGGTATGCTTCATTGTAGGCTTCATCTTCACCGGCTCGCAGCGATTCGAAGTAATTGTGCTCCTTGGTTGCAAGCTCAGGCCGCATCCGGATGACGGTCGCTTCGCCTATGTTGGTGCATGCGCTGACAATGCGCTCGCTGGCAGACAGAATGTTCATAAAGTCCGCATCCACATAGAGGTTGCATTTTCCGCTTCCCATGCGGTTCAGGTGGTTGACCTTGAATGTGGAGACCAGTTCATCCGCCACCTCTTCCAGAGGCTCGATCTGGTACGCGGCGGCAATGTCCAGCCTGCGGAATGCCTGATCGGTATAATCCAGGATCTTCGATACCAGGCCGAACAGGACACTCAGTTCCTTCTGCGCGATATCGGAGAAGTTGATCTCTCTCTCGGCAAGATCCTTCGCGGCCTTTGTGATCTGCGCCGCTTCGTCTCCTATCCTCTCAAATTCTGAGACTACCCTGTAATACTGGTCCAGCATGGACACCTGGTCCTGCCCCCTAAGGTGGGGAAGAAGCTGGACGATATAGCGGCTTGCATGGTCCGTCATCAGGTCGATATTTTCTTCTTCCTCATTGATCTCAGCTGCCTTCTTCTCATCGAACTTCTCAAGGAGCTGAATCGATTCCCGGACATTGGAGCGGGCTGCTCCAAACTGAGCCAGAAGCAGGTCATAGCAGCTCTTCAGTGCCAGGGCAGGCGTTGAGAAAAAGGCAGGGTTGAGTCCATCCAGCTTGTCTTTATATTTGTTCTCCGGAACCGCCTCATCTTTCACGATCCTGCGGCTCATCCGCTCAAACATATTCAGAAGCGGGAAGAGGGCCACAGCACATGCCAGGTTAAACACCGTATTCGTATTCGCGATGATACTGGAATTCACGGCATTGTTCCACAGACCGTTGAGCAGCCCCATCCTGAAGATAACTGCGACAACCGCAAATATAAGGATACTCTTGCACAGGTTGTAGAGAATATGGATGATACCGACACGTTTCGAATCGACTTTGGCACCGATGGAACATACGATCGCAGTCGTGACACAGTCTCCCAGATATACACCGATGATAACCGGATATACCGCCTTGAACGTCAGAATGCCCGAGGCAGAGAACGCCTGCAGGATACCGATGGTGGCACTGGAACTCTGCAGTACAAACGCGACTCCTGCACCGGTCGCATAACCGATGACAGGGTTGCCGCCCAGTCCGGACAGAAGTTTCTCGAATGCACCGGTCTGTGTGAGGCTGCTCACTGCACTGGTCATGTTAAGAAGACCGGAAAACAGGATACCGAATCCGATCGCAATGCTGCCGATGACCTGCGAATTCTTGAACTTCGCTCCCATGATCAGGATGATACCGATAATGAGCGCGATCGGTGCGAGTGATGAAGGCTTGAAGATCTGCAGCCAGGATCCGCCGGAGGCATCCATATCCAGCAGACGGATGATCTGACCGGTGACAGTCGTTCCTACATTCGCACCAACAATAATACCCAGGGACTGATGCAGCGTAAGGATACCTGCTGCGACCAGACCGGAAGTGATCACGATGGTTGCCGTGGATGACTGGATCAGTGCTGTCACACCCAGTCCCAGCAGAAATGCTTTGACCGGATTGTTGGTGACATGCTCCATTGCAATCTTTAATGCACCTGATGCCCCTTCCTTCAGGCCGTCTCCCATGAGGCGCATGCCATACAAAAACATTGCAAGTCCACCGAACAGAGTCAGCAGATCAAAAAAACTCATAGTACCCTCCCATCAGGACTGGATCCTGTGCATGATATAGAGCGACGCAGGGCCGATGTACCTTCCTCTGTCTGACAGACTCGTGTACAGGATGCGTTTCTCTCCAAAAGATGGATCATAGGATGCACACTCCCGGATCAGTTCTGTTCTCAATTCTTCCTTTTCCGCCAGACTGCCGTAGAGCACGATCCTGCCCGGCGCAAGGATCGTTCCCGCATTGACGATGCTTCTGGCAAATGTATTGAGCGCCTTATGTCTCTCCTGTTCGGAGTAAGATGCCAGCGCACGTGCGGACACGATGGTCTCCAGACACCCTCTTCTTCCGCATACACACTTCTTGCCGCCCGGAACCATGATCATGTGGCCCAGCTCGGCAGTCTTCTCATGCCTTCCGCGGTAGATCTGCCCGTCAATGATTACAGAGCTTCCGACTCCGGGTCCCCATTTGATGACCAGGATCTCTGTGTGTTTTTTGCCGGTTCCATGCAGCAATATCGCGATCGAATAGGCATCGACATTGTTCTCGATCAGCACAGGAAGGTCCATCTTTTCCTTGATGATCGACCTTACGTTCACTTCCTCTTCCCAGATCCCGTATGCGTGACGGGAGATCCCATTCTCCCTGTCCACGATCCCTGTGATTGCAAAAGAGAAACATTCAATCCTGCTGCGCTTTGATTCCGGAAGCTGCTCTTCCAACTGTCTGCACACACTGCAGATACTGTCGAGGAACTCCTTGGGCGGTATATCATTCCGGGTCGGAAAATAAGTGCTGAGCGGAATATTGCCATCTCCCGTGACTGCGTTCCCGGTCAGATCACACAGACCAACCGTCGTCCTGTCCGGCTCCACATTGACCGCAAAAGTCAGAAAGTTCCCTGAATCCAGGGTCAGCAGGATCTCCCGTCTGCCAGGACCACCCTTGCCGTCCGGTGTCCCAGCCTCCTTCAGGTAGCCTTCCTCTATGAGCGCTGTGGTGATCTGGGTCACACTTGCCTGCGTCAGCCCTGTGACCGCTGCGATCTCTTTTCTGGAAGCAGCGCCCTGGTTAAGGATATACCTCAGGATCAACGAGCGATTCTGCAGTCTGACCCGCTCCATATTCATACCGGCTTTATTCAAGGCAGATCCTCCTTCCCATGTCAGCACCTGACTGCACGCAGGCTGCAGGGACATGCAGAATCCCACAGCCAGCTCCTTCTTCAGAAACGGAGAACTTCCAGGTCCAGCATGTGGCCCAACATCTCCAGGCTGTCCGCCTCATCTGCATAAATGACAGCAAAATGGGGCTCCCAGCCTCCCTCGACACCTTTCTGTACGATCTCCCGGGCACTTGCGTGTGTCCGGACCACGGCAGAGGTTCCGGAGAACTGTTTGTCCTTATCCATTGCTTCTCCCGGGGCAATGAAGAACCGGAAAGATCCATCCGGAGCCTTTCCCACTCTGAAGATCGTCACACAGCTCTCCTGTCTGCAGCCAAACTCCAGTGTCGGACCAATGTGCCGGTTGCAGTGCTCCCCAATGACAGCTCCTGTATCCTGCCTTGCCAGGGAGCACGGCGCCATTCCGCAGTGCCAGAAGGTGATGGAGTTCTCTTCTTCATCCAGTGATACCGGATCACCGAAGAATACCGGCTGTTCTGACAGCTGCATGCCCATATACATGGACAGCGCGCCGTATGCATCCGCCTCGCAGCTGGCTGCAACCCCCAGGTCGTTCAGGATGCCAAGCACTGTGCAGACCGGAGTTCCGAACGATGTGAAGAAATCCGGCCAGCAGCGCGAACACAGAGCGCCGATCCCGTTCTCTTTTGTATAATCTGCGTAAGCCTTGTAAAGTCTGGCAAAATCCAGGCGGTTCCTCTCCGGCGTATTCTCAAGTCCCACCGTCCGTGCTTTCGCATCCTCCAGATACTCCTGGCACTCCTCCTGTGTATATTCCTTAGCCTTCGCAATCAGTTCCCTTGCCTCGATCGATTCCAGCCGGACACCGAAAGTTTCCAGCATCTGCGCATCCAGCGCGCGCCCGAATCCAAAGCCCTGCGGAGTATGTCCGACCGCGGCAAGTTTCAGCGACGAGAGAGCGCTGCGCAGCTTCGCAGCTTTCACGGCAGCAGTCAGCTTTTGCTCAACGCATTCCTCTTTCGGGGAGCCGAAGACAAACTCCAGCGGCTCTTTTCTGAACTGCCGGATGGTATTGGCTGCCGAGAAGGCGCCGGTCAGGGAGTTGAGCCGCAGTCTTCCGCCATCGATCACCGGCTCCCTGAGTGCCCAGAGGACCACCGGAACGTTCGGAAATGCATGCAGCACCTCCTGGGCGTAAGCTGCATTGGCAAATGTCACATTCTGCAGGATGATCAGATCCGGGTCCAGTTCATCCATGAACGCATGCAGGCTCTCCAGAGACAGGAGAATATCCTCCGGCACACAGCAGCTGCCATCTGTGCCGCTGCAGATCCTGCCCAGGAGCGCAGTACAGTCTCTGAATTCTTTCCTGGCACTTTCCAGATGGAATGTTGGAACCCCGATCGGGAGATAAACCGTCTGAAACTCTTTCATTTCGCTGCCACCCCTTCACGCACAACTTTGACGGATGCGCAGAAGTCTTCCCTGCCCAGTCCCATCTCCATTGCTCTGTCATACACCCGCACTGCATTCTCCAGGCCGGGCATGCTTAAGCCGCACTCATCTGCAAGGTTCCTGCACAGATGAACGTCTTTATGCTCATTCTCGATCGAAAAAGCGGTGGTGTAATCTTCTTTTGCCAGGGCATCCTTCTTGGAATCCAGGTACCAGTTGCCTGCTCCGCCATAGGATATAGCCTGTGCATAGGTCAGGATATCGATCCCGTTGAGGGCGGCAAGGGTCGATGTTTCATTTACGCCATTCTGGATCTGGGAGACCAGGGCATTGTGACAGATCTTCATCACAAGTCCCTTCCCGTTATCTCCGAGGCGGATGACATTCTCCCCCATGTACAGAAGGATGGGGCGCATCTTCTCATATACTTCCTGAGGGCCGCCCACATAGATTCCCAGCTTGCCTGCGATGGCTGCCGGTTTGCTCTTCACCACAGGGGCATCGATGAAGGCTGCACCGGTTCTGCCGACCATCTTCGCGATCTCCACCGAGACGGAAGGGTCGATCGTACTCATATCGATACAGGTCTTTCCTTCGCACAGGACCGGAAGGATCTCTTCGTACACTGCTCTGGAATGCTCTGACCTTGGGACCATGGTGATGAACACGTCAGACTGCTGCGCCACTTCCCGGGCGCCGGCGCAGGGGACGCCGCCCAGGGCGGCGAGTTTGTCGGTCTTCTCCTGCACTACATCATACACATATACTGTATCGTCATGCTTTTTTATGATATTTTCGCACATGGACTCTCCCATGATGCCGAGTCCAACAAATCCGATCTTCATGCCGCACTCCTTTTTATTTCGCAGTATTATCCCACGCATTTCTGAAGATGTCCATACCCTGCTGTGTGTACGGATGAACCATGGTATCCCTGTAAACAGCAAGTCCTGCAGTGACAATATCAGCACCTGCAACCGCGCAGTCGACAATCTGTCTCCCGGTCCTCACAGCTGCACAGATGATGCGGGTCTTCCCGTAGAAGCCGTAATTCTTATAGATCTGAACGATGTCGCGGATATACTGTCTGCAGTCTTCATGAGCGGCCTTCTCCAGCGTGCGTGCGGCTGCGATCCCGTCCGGTGTGCAGGGAATCTTGATCACGAAGTTTCCGCAGATGGCTGCGATCTTTTCAGCCGCTGCCACCATCTCCCGGGCGTCTTCAATATAGGGGTCGATCTCCACGGAGACCGGGAACCGTTCTGCTCCTTCCAGCCCTTCCTTCCGGATCCACTGTGCGATATCCGTGACCGCTGCCTGGAAAGTCTTCCCGGAATCCATGATATGTCTGGGATTGGTCGTAATGCCGTCTATGCCGAATGTATGGTAAG
Organism: uncultured Eubacteriales bacterium; assembly: GCA_900313765.1. Taxonomy (GTDB): domain Bacteria; phylum Bacillota; class Clostridia; order Lachnospirales; family Lachnospiraceae; genus Porcincola. The sequence continues at coordinate 8,209 of OMSN01000058.1, read as the reverse complement.
CGTAGTCGATCTCATCCAGCTTGGCACTGTCTAAAAAGTACTGCATGTTATCCTCCTGAAATGAATGATGTCAGTGATCAGAGTGAAAGTGCGTTCTTCTCGTTCCAGAGGTCTTCATACGCAAACCCTGTCAGTTTCTCGCATACTGCCTTCTCCTGAGCCGTGGCTCTGGAGCTGTCCTCTCCGGTCCGTCTACTGATCTCTTTCTTGATGATCTCGAATTCCTTCTTCTGCATCGGGAACCATACGGTAAAGAGGATCGCCAGGATCATCAGGATCACCGGTGCAATGATATAGATCAGCGCAATTCCGTGCTGGGTCGATGCCGCCTGTCTCTGGCCTGCATTGGCAAGCGTCTCACTGTATCCCACCATCGCAAGCAGCAGTCCCATCACTGCGCTGGATACGCCTGTCGCAATCTTGCGGACAAAGGTGGCCATCGCGGAACAGATGCCCGGCCGGTTGAGGGATGTGATCAGTCTGTCCACATCCGCCATGTCGGCAAGGATCGCATAGATCGTCGTTGAGGAGCCTGCCATGCCCAGTCCTATGATGAAGGACAGGGACAGGATCACCGGGAAGCTTGCCCCTTCATGTGAGAACAGAAGAAGCGCAAGCGTTGCCGCGATACGGATCGGGAAGCCGACCAGCAGCGGGACCTTCTTGGATGTCTTCGCCATGATCGGCGTGAAGAGGATGGTACCGACAAACTGCGACAGAAGGATCACGCCCATCAGATAGGTGAATCTTCCTCCGCCGTAGGCATTGAGTACATCATCCACATAGTAGACCGCAAGACCGGTCACAAAATCAGCGGCTCCCTGGCCGCAGAGGAAGATGCCGATAAACAGGCGAAAACTCCTGCTCTTATACACGGTCAGAGAATGGATAAAACTCTGGGCGAACCCTACCTTGACAGGCTCTTTCTGCTTTTCCCAGGTCCCAAAGAACGTGATCAGGATCACGATCAGGAAAATGACGCTGAACAGGATGCCTACCGTCAGGTACGGCGCCGGCTGCGTGTTGTCGCGGATCAGCAGAGTAGGCACGAGTCCTGCCAGGATCGCTCCGAAGGTGGAGAAGATCATCCGGACGCCGGTAAACTTGCTCCGCATGGTGTAGTCGTCAACCATGTCATGAAGAAGTCCGTTGTAGGGCACCATAACGATCGTAAAGCCCGTGGAAAAGAGCATGTACATGAGCATGTAGAACAGGTACTTCACAGTCGTGGAGCTGCCGGCCCCCACACTCACCCACATGAGAAGGAATGTCAGCGCGCTGACCACGCTTCCCACCAGAAGGTAGAAACGCTTGGCACCGAACTTTGACTTCGTCCGGTCGCAGATATTTCCCATGATCGGGTCTGTCACAGCGTCCCATATTTTCCCGATCAGCGGGATCGTCCCTGCCAGGGCAGGCGGCATCCCCATAGCCTTGGTCAGGAAGACCGTGTAGAAGGTACTGATAATGACAAATGCGCCGCCGCCGTAGATATCCGCACAGCCATAACAGATCCTGGACTTGAGACTGTATTCACGCGATGTTTGCTCTTTCATAGGTCGCCCCTCCATATCTCCCGAATCCGATCGGCAATCTCCATATGGCTGCTGTCTTTTCTGATAAATACCGGCGGCGTTCCCACGGGAGCTTCGATCTCATGCTCGCCGCCTCCATATTCCTGCTCCGTAAACAGATGGACCCATCTGTCCTCCGGAAGCCACACCCGCCTGGAGGCTGCCCCCTGCTTCAGGATGGGGGCTACCAGGATATCTCTTCCAAGGAGGTATTCCGTTTTCTCCCGGTATGCAGCATCCTCATCATAGTGATAGAACAGCGGCCGCATCACGGGAACACCCTTTGTGCAGTTCTCTGTCTCCAGCTGCTGCAGATACGGCTTCAGAGCCGCATGCGCCCTGCTGCACCAGGACAGCTGCGCGATCAGTCCTCTGTCCGTGTATGGCTGTATGTTGTCCCAGGGCCGGTTGCCCTCATGGAACCGCATCAAGGGCGAGAATACATTCATTTCTTCCCACCTTGCCAGCAGTTCCCTGCTCCTGGTCATCCTCGAGATCGTGGTATATCCGCCGACATCCGAATGCGTGACCCCGAAACCGCTCATGGCAAGAGAAAGGGTTGCCGGTATCACTGATCCGATACCATCATCCTCCGACCAGTCCACATGATGGTCGCCCGTCCACATCATCGGAGAATACATGGGAGTCTGCGTATAGCCTGCTCTTGTAAAGAAGAAGACCTCCCGCTCTTTTCCGGCCTCACGGATCGCTTCCGCATTCAGTTTCGCCCACATTGCAGGCCATCTGTTGTGCAGCAGATAGGGGTCCTGGCCGGAATGCAGCACGCAGTCCACAGGAAGGTACTCACCGAAGTCTGCCATCCAGCCGTCCATTCCGATCCCGATCAGATTTCTCTTGATGATGTCCTTATACCATTCCCAGGCCTTCGGATTGGTCAGGTCGATCATGGCTGCCGGGAAGGTTGTGATCGTTACAAGATAATCCTCACCTCTTTGGTTCTTCACACAGTATCCCTGCCTGGAGGCATACCTGTAGAGGTCTTTTTCAACGGCCATAAAGGGATTGATGTATCCCAGAAAATGAATCCCCTTCGCTTTCCATTCGGGTATCTTTTTGTTCAGATCCTGATAGAGCCCCCGGTCACGCTGCCAGTTCCACATGACCTGGTATCCGAAATCCGTGCGTCTGAATCCACACCAGTCCTGAGACCACACACCGCAGATCTTCGCGCCGCCTTCCTGCGCGGCACGGATCTTCTGTTCGATACGGTACGTGCCTCCCTGTACAGCAAGGATCGCGCCGTCGTAGATCCAGTCCGGAAGGAAACGCTGCCGTCCGAGAAGCGAAGACAGTTTCTCCGAGAGCAGTTCGAAGGAGTCTGCCTTGCCGATCCAGAACACCGGCGGCTCCTGCGTCCTGTATGTGACCTGTCCCGGCACAGTGAAATCAAACTCGCTGTATCCTTTTGCCTCGGAATGGAAGAACCACCGGTCACTTGTCGTGAATGTGGGCTGTGCATAGTAGGATTCATACTGGTCCAGGGGCATGGAAGTCTCGGCGGACTTCATAAGCAGTCCCTTGCGGATCATTTTCTTCCCGATGCGGTCTGCATTCTGGTGCTCTGCCACAAAGACGCGCACCTTCTGGCCTGCAAGATCGAACCCTGCGTGCACTTCACCGCACCCATAGATGTGGAGACCTTCCCGGATGCGGAACGTAATCTCATAGCGGTTGAACTTCGTGTGTTTCGGGCACTGAAGCGCAGCCCGGATCATCCCGTTCCTCTTGCGGACCTGGAACATGAATACCTCCTGTCCGCGCCGGAAGGGGATGGAAAAGCCTCCGGGAATATCGGTCTCTTCTCCTCTGCCAAGGAGTGTACTGCCATGTATACTCTGTCTGTAACGGAAACTTCCGCGGGACATGGTGTAGTGGTTCTCACCTATCCCAACACAGATCCGGATCCTCTTTAAGCTCTTAATCATCTATCGTCCTCCAGCTGCATTTGCATAAAACCGTTAATTAAATAAAGCATATCCCAGAAATCCATGCAAAACAAGATACTGTTTCACCATTTTTTATGCACTTTTCATTTGCCTTTTCGTAAAGAATGCGGTACAGTATCTGTCAGAAAAGATGCCGTTGTGCAGATCAGCTGATTTGCCCAAGCGGTATCTTTTTTTATTCTTTGGACTGGGAAGAGAGGCATGTATATTATGAAGAATACGCGTAATGTCCGCAGTCTGGTCCTGGATGTCCTTCTGATGATCATCGGAGCGACACTCACGGCAGTCTCCACGAAATACATCTATGACCCCGCAGGTCTTGTCACCGGCGGAGTATCGGGTCTGTCCATCATCGCAAGGTCCGTCAGCGCCAGGTATCTTGCCCGGGAGATCCCTCTGTGGCTGAGCAGTATCATCTTCAATATCCCCATCTTTCTCTACGCGATGCGGGTGTCGGGTCTTCGAAGCATACTGCGCACAGGTTTTGTCTGGATCCTCATGACGGTGGAACTGTATCTTCTCCCCGAGATGACCCTGATCCCGGACAACCTGCTGCTTGTCGCGATCTACGGCAGCATCCTGATGGGCGTCGGCTCCGGTCTTCTGCTCCTCGCCCACGCTACCTCCGGCGGCTCGGACATGCTCGGAGAATCCCTCCATCACCATATCCGAAGCGTCAGTGTGGGACGCCTGATCCAGGTCATTGACGGGATCATTGTGGCAGCGGGGCTTCTCACCTTCGGCATTGAACACACCCTGTACGCACTGATCTCCGTCTTCATCATGGGTAAGGTGGTCGACCTGGTCCTGAACCGGGGGCGGAGCGCCAGGATGGCGACCATTATCTCAGATGAGAGTGAACTGATCGCCTCGGAGATCATGGCAACTCTGAACCGGGGCGTCACAGGCCTGAATGGCTGCGGCATGTACACCGGCAAAGACAAACGGGTCCTGATCTGCATCTGCTCCAACAAGGATCTGGTGAACATCAAAGACATCGTAAGAAAACATGACCCCAGAGCATTTCTGGTCGTGGGAAATGTAACCGAAGCGCTGGGCGAAGGTTTTGTGGAAGAATGGAGCTGATACCGGCCGAACGCACAAGAGGGACTTCCTGTACAGGAAGTCCCTCTTCTCCTGCGCGCCGCCATGAATGGCGGCGCTGCACTGATTCCTTTTCAGCTGCCTTACCGACAGCGGCGGCTCAGTCTTTATTTCCACTGGAAGTTCTTCAGACCAATCACATACAGCGCGATGACAACGATCGGAACAAAGTACTTGAAGATCGGTTTCATCCAGTCCTGAACCTTCATGCCCTGGCCGGCATTGGCTTCCGCCTTGAAGTTCTCCCAGCCCCATCCGAAGCGGTCGCTGGTGCAGAACAGCGTCATGATCAGCGCGCCAAGCGGAAGCAGGTTGTTGCTTACGATGAAATCCCAGAAGTCAAGCCATGCACTGCCCTCTGCGAACGGCTGGAAATGAATCACGCTGTAGCCAAGAGCAGTCGTCAGCGCAGACACGAATACGATAATCGCGCAGACGAGGGAGCCCTTCTTGCGGTTCCATCCGGTCAGTTCTCTGACGCAGGCAAGAATATTCTCGCAGACTGCAAGTACGGTGGAAAATGCTGCGAACGTCATGAACAGGAAGAATACCGTTCCCCAGATGCGTCCGCCTCTCATGGTATTGAACACGGCTGCCATCGTATCGAACAGAAGCGCCGGGCCGGCATTGACCTCAAGTCCCAGTGATGTGCAGGCAGGGAAGATGATCAGTCCGGACATGATCGCAACGAAGGTGTCCAGGACGATGACGTTGATCGACTCACCCATGAGGGAATGATCTTTGCCGATGTAGCTGCCGAAGATCGCCATGGATCCGATACCGATCGACAGTGTGAAGAATGCCTGGTTCATGGCCGCAACAATCACATTGAAATTGATCTTGCCAAAGTCAGGCAGCAGGTAGAAGCGAAGGCCTTCTGCAGCTCCGCTCAGCGTAAAGCTTCTTACCGCAAGCACGAGCATGAGACACAGCAGTGCAGCCATCATGTACTTCGTCACACGCTCCAGTCCTGACTGGATGTTGAATGACAGAAGGATGAATGCGATCACGACAACCGCCACCAGATATCCCACATTCACCTTCGCATTGGTGATCATCACACCGAATCCAAGGTCTGCGGTCTTGCCGATCAGGAAACTGACAAAGTAGTACAGGATCCAGCCTGTAACAACAGTGTAGAAAGCCATCAGGCAGAAGTTGCCGAGCATGGCCAGGATGCCGTGCCAGTGCCATTTCTGTCCCGGCTTCTCCAGCTTCTGGTACATCTTGACTGGGCTTGCCTGTGAGGCACGTCCGATGGAAAACTCAACAACCATCGCCGGAAGGCCCAGAAGCAGCAGACACAGGATATATACGACAACAAATGCGCCGCCTCCGTTCTTTCCTGTCATCCACGGGAACTTCCACACGTTTCCGCATCCGATCGCACAGCCGGCACTCAGGAATATAAACCCGAGACGGCTTCCCAAACGTTCTCTTTCCATAATACCCTCTCCCTGTATATATAATGAATTTATATTCAACATCCGCTGCTGCGGATGTTGTTTTCCCATTCTATCAGAGCGATGCGTCTGAGTAAAGACTCATTTATCGTGCAATACTATTACTCATCGCCCGCGATGAACAGCACTCCCAGCGTCCCGGGGCCGCAATGGGAAGAAACAACCGCTCCTGCTCTGGTCTCCAGAATCTCATCAAAATGATGCAGTCCTTCCAGATAGGACCGGACCGACTCCACGATCTGCCTGTCACACCCTGAATGAGTGATAAACACCCTGTCCGGCTGCGCAGCCTTCAGGTCCTGTTCCATATCCCGGACATACTCCAGAACGAATTTTGAGCTCCTTCCACGATACTTCTTCTCCGGATGCATCGCCCCCTCCGCAACCGCAATGCGTGGGTGAAGCCTGAGGGCCGAACCAAAGAACGCGGACAGGCCGGAGCATCTTCCGCCGCGATACAGATATGTGAGGGTATCGATCACAAAGCTTGCCCGGACCTTCCCCCGGATCTTCCCGATCTCCTCTGCGATCTCGCTGCCGGACCTGCCCTGGGCAGCCATCTGCGCCGCCTTCAGCACCAGAAGCGCGATCCCCGTGGACAGATTCTGCGAGTCAATGACAAAGACTCTGTCCGTTATCTCCAGGTCATCCGCCGCCAGGGTACAGTTGGTATAAGAGGACGACATGGAAGACGAGATCGTAAAGATCACATACTCATCCGATCCCTCCTTGTCCAGAAGCGCTTCAATATCTTCTATGCCCGGAGCTGCCGTCTTAGGAGTCGTGTTATGCTCATCCGACCACTTGTACAGCTGCTCGGGTGTAATGTCCACCCCGTCTCTGAACTCCTCTTCACCAAGGTGCACATACAGCGGGATGATCCCGATGCCGTACTGCGCGATCAGTTCCGGAGACAGATCGCAGGTACTACTGCGCGATCAGTTCCGGAGACAGATCGCAGGTACTGTCTGCAAGTATCTTCACCATTCCTGTCACTCCCTTCCTGTCTGTTCATACTCGCCTGCCGGCCGTTATTATACCATGTCACCCAAGTGCCTGTCACCTGTTCAAACCGGTCTTGACAGAATGTAGCTGTGATGTGATGATGGATGTGTTATGAGGTATAAGGATATGCTTACTGATAATGAGTTTGTAAAAAATGGTTTTCTGTTTTCGATCCTGGAACACGGCAGCCTGACGAAGGCAGCCAGGGCACTGCATATCTCGCAGCCTGCCCTGAGCATGAAGCTGGGCAAGCTGGAGGAGTCACTGGGGCTGACTCTCATCGACCGGGAGAAGTCTCCGGTCTGTCTGACACCCGAGGGCCGGGTCTATGTGGACTACCTGAAGAAGCAGAAGGTGATCATGGATGAGTTTCAGGCATCGGTCGATCTGCTTCACAACGAACAGACCCGCCGTGTCTGTGTCGGGGGGCCGGATGTCTATGTCAATACGCTGGTGGTGGATGCGGTGCGCAGGCTCCGTGAGCTGGATCCGGACTGCATAGTGGAGATCCTGAATGGTTCCCAGCAGGCGCTGATCTCACTGGCGGAGCAGGGACAGCTGGACTTCTTCATCTGCACGAGTACGAGGCTGCCTGAGGTGTTTGAGACGATCCCCCTGAACCGGGAGCGGCTGTATCTGTGCCTTCCCGCCTCCCTGCCGATTAATGAACATCTGCAGGATTATCAGACGGGTCCCGGTGAGTCCGGCGAATGCTTCGACTTCTCCCTGCTGAATGGGTATCCGTTTATTTTTCTGGGTGAGAATCAGCCGCTGCAGAAGAATATCGGGCGTTTCCTGGAAGAATACAAGATCACATCCGTCAGCCGTACCAGGGTCAACCAGGTGGCGACCGGACTGGAGCTGGTTGCCGCAGGGGAAGGTGTGTTCATGGCTTCCACAGCCGCGATCCGTTCCTGCGCCTCCAGGGATGCCATCTGCACCTATGCGCTTCCTGAGAGCTACACAGACCGGCAGATCTATGCAGCCTGCAACCGGCATCATGCCCTCTCGGATGCGTGTCTGAAGATGCTCTCCCTTCTGAAAGAAGAATAGGGGATCACAGGATCCCCTTCAGTACTATATTTTTGATCTGCGT
>OMSN01000068.1 GCA_900313765.1 uncultured Eubacteriales bacterium | reverse complement strand
CTGCTGCACCAGTTCCTCGCAGAATACTCCGCAGAGTTCTTCTCTGGTCATCGGTGTCATCTCGTAGCCGTCAACCATGTCCAGAGAGCCGTCGTTCGCAAATGGATGGTCGATGTCGATGCCCACTGCCAGCAGGCCGAGTTTCTCCGCATGGCGGATCTTCCTGTAGATGAGTTCCCTGTCCGTATAGGGCTTGATGATCTCGATCACCGGAGCGCCTGTTGAGGCGCACAGTTCGACTTCCTTCTCATCCGCCATGCCGATCCAGAGGATCACATCCGCCTTCGCAGCGCCTTCTGCATACCGCTTTGTGGCGCCTTCGAACATGAAATGATCCAGGTGTGACAGCGCTGAAGTCATGATGGGGGAAGAGAACGTCTTTCCGTAGAGTTTCATCTCCAGGGAAGGACATGCAGCGTTCATGTATCTCGTCTCGATCAGAAGAGAATCCAGATACTTTCTCGTGATCATGTTGGAATTGCCGACAGATTCCGCCATAGAGACGCTCCTTTCTTGGGAGGGGGCTGACCCCTTTTTGACCTTTTTTACAGCATCGGGGCGATCATTTTCATGGTCGCGCCGAGGATCATCTGGAAGAGGCCTTCTTCTTTCAGGCTCTCGGGGGTGACTGGTTTGCAGTCTTTGAGGGTGTTCATGTAGTCTTCGTAGATGTCGCTGATGCAGGGTGTGTCTACCATGTACCATGTAGGTCGCGCATTCAAAGTGATGGTAGAGGGATCTGTAGTCGAGGTTGATGGTCCCGACGATTGCCTTGCGGTTGTCGCTGACGAAGACTTTGGCGTGTACGAATCCGGGTGTATAGGTATACACTTTGACGCCGCTTCGAAGCAGCGGCCGGACGGTTGCCTTGGCCAGTGCGTAGACTGCTTTCTTGTCCGGGATTCCGGGGAGGATCAGTCTGACGTCTACGCCGCGTTCTGCGGCAAACCGAAGTGCGCTTTCAAGTTCTCCGTCCAGGATCAGGTAGGGGGTCATGATGTAGATGTAGTCTTCGGCCGTGTTGAGCATGTCTATGTAGACCATTTCGCCGACCTTGTACTCATCCAGCGGCGTCATCTTCCGCGGCGACTCTTTCTTCAGGGGTCATTCCTCTCCTCTGGACTAGTTTCTCCGGGTTCGCAGTGGACGCGTACCACATGGTCAGGAACATCAGCGTGAAGCTCTTGATCGCATCGCCTTCCAGCATCACTGCGGTATCCTTCCACTCGCCGAACGGATGGGTCCTTCCGATGTATTCGTCTGCCAGATTGACACCGCCGTTAAATGCGACTTCGCCGTCGATCACGAGGATCTTGCGGTGGTCGCGGTAATTGTAGGTGGAGGTGACGATCGGGCGGAGGGGCGCCCACACACGGCATTGGATCCCCAGTCTGGTGAGCCGCTTCTGATAGTCTGTCGGTACCTTGCTGAGCAGGTTGGTGCCGTCAAACAGCACACGCACTTCCACGCCCTCTTCGACTTTGCGGGCGAGGATCTCAAGGATCTTGCCCCACATGTACCCTTCCTGAATGATGAAGTATTCCAGGAAAATGAACTTCTTCGCCTTTTCCAGGCGGACAAGCATCTCTTCAAACTTGTTGATCCCGAGGGGGAAATAAGTGACTTTGGTGTTCTCATAGGCCGGGTAGTTGCCAGCCCGGATCGTATAATTTGCAACAGACGCGGAGTCCCGGTCTGTCGCCTTGAGGCGCTCCAGGACCCTCGGGTCCTGGGCCAGTTTACCCCTGGACAGGTCGGTGGATTCTTCGATCGTTGCCGCGATGGCGCGGTGTCCCAGTTCCGCCTGGGTCCAGATGTAGAACATGACGCCGAAGAAGGGAACGATGGATATGATCAGCATCCATGTGATCTTGGCCGTAGCGTCCATGTCAGTATTGATCAGGAAGATCAGTACGACTATCACAAACGCGGTCGATGCCCCGGTTGCGAATCTGTCGAGAAGGGCACCAAACATGCCCCACATCATCAGCATGAGTGCTGCCTGTACCACAAACAGCACTACGATCAGCGTAAATCTGCTGAATATCAGTGAGAGGATGCCGCTCTTCCAGCGCGAGGCAAGGCTCATGCCGTTCTCATTGATCACGGCACCTGTCTTGTCGATCTTCACCGTCTTCTGCTTCTTTTCATTTTTATCCGACATGGTTTATTTCCCCCTGAATCGGAAACACTTCCGCTATGAACGGATTCCTGTTTTATATAAATGTCTGGTAGAACTTCAGCAGTGCCTTGAAGTATTGTTCCTGGATCTGTCCGCCGGAAGCATAGATCTCATGCTTCGCTTCCGGGAACCGGAGCAGCTTCGCGTTTGGTGCGGTCTTCACAAAATGATTCTGCCCTTCGTTGTCGACGAAGGCGTCTTTCCCCGCCTGGCACACCAGGACCGGGATCCGGATCTTCTCTATGTCTTTCAGAAGGTCCTGGGTCGCCTTCCATGCGGCCCGGCCCCAGCGGTAGGTGCCGCCGTTCATTGTGAACAGGCCGTTGCTTGCCGGATCCACGCGAAGGTACCACTGATAGTCATACCTCGCTTTGGACAGGGATCCGCTTCCCTCGAAGTCCGGTTTGTCCGGATCGAAATCATTCTGGCCCGGCATGGTCTTCTCATTCCACCGAAGCAGTCTGGATGTTGTCATCAGCGCTTTGACCTGCCACATAGGAATCGTCCCAAAGGTCATTTTCAACATAGGAGAGCTGAGGACCGCGGCCTTGAAGTACTGCGGATACCGCTCCAGAAACAGTGTGGAGACGCAGCCGCCCATGGAGTGCGCGTACAGGAAAATGGGCATTTTGTTGCCGCCCCTGGCCGACATCATGCCTCCACCGCCGGCTACCGCCGCGCGGGTGAACAGGCCCTGCGTCTGCGGCAGCACAACCTTATCCATGAAGGTCCTGAGGTCTTCCACGTACTCCGAGAAGTCCGCCACATCCACATGATCCAGCTCTTCTACCGACCTTCCGGAGGCGCCATGCCCCCTCTGATCGATGAAATAAACAGAATAACCATTTTCCCAGAGATCGTAGGCAGGCTCGTGGAACTTGCCGAAGAACTCGCAGAATCCATGCACCATGACGATCACAGCCTTCGCCTGAGGATTCAGCGCGCGGTAATAGTGAATCTTCGTCCCATCGAAACTGGTGAATCTGCCATCGGTGACAAAGTTCGCCAGCCAGGGCTTCAGTTTCGTCTCCACATCCTGCCAGAATCCGTTCTCATCAAATGCGATCATTGCCGGTCCTCCCAGATTCTATTTGTCTTTTTCATTTCCAGACTCTATCAGATTCCGGATTCGTTCAGATACTTCTCCTGCTCAGGAGTCAGCACATCGATGGACTTGCCCAGGAAGGCCAGTTTCTTCTGTGCCACTTCCATATCGACTTCTTCCGGTACGTCGATCAGTTTCTCTGTCAGCTGTCCCTGATGCTCCAGCAGATAGCGTGCGCTCAGTGCCTGGATGGCAAATGACATATCCATGATCTCTGCGGGATGGCCGTCTCCGCAGGCCAGGTTCACCAGCCTGCCCTCGCCGAGCACATAGACCCATGCGCCTGTGGGAAGCTTGTAGCCGATGATGTTGTCACGCATCTGAGCAGTCTCCAGAGCATTTGCCCTGAGCCATGCGATGTCGATCTCGCAGTCGAAATGCCCTGCGTTGCACAGGATCGCTCCGTCCTTCATGTTGGCGAAGTCTTCCTCGTCGATGACCTTGTCGCAGCCGGTCACGGTGATGAAGAAGTCGCCCAGCTTCGCTGCGTCCGCCATCGGCATGACATCGAAGCCGTCCATGACCGCTTCGATCGCGCGGACCGGGTTGATCTCCGTCACGATAACCCTTGCGCCAAGACCCTTGGCACGCATTGCAACGCCCTTGCCGCACCAGCCGTAGCCGGCAACCACTACGATCTTGCCTGCAACGATCAGGTTGGTAGTGCGGTTGATGCCGTCCCACACCGACTGGCCGGTGCCATAGCGGTTATCAAAGAAATGCTTCATCATCGCGTTGTTGACACGCACCATCGGGAACGCCAGCTTGCCTTCCCGGTTCATGGCTTCCAGACGCAGGATGCCTGTCGTAGTCTCTTCGCATCCGCCGATCACGCCCGGGATCAGGTCCTGCAGCTCCGTATGCATCATGTGCACCAGGTCACCGCCATCATCAATGATGATGTTCGGGCCATGGGACAGGACCGCCCGGATATGGGAGAAATACTCCTCGTCCGTAGCGCCGTGCCATGCATGGACTTCCAGCCCCTGGCTCACCAGCGCAGCCGCCACATCATCCTGCGTAGACAGCGGGTTGGAACCTGTAACAAACATCTCAGCGCCGCCTGCTGCCATGGTCAGGCACAGGTACGCCGTCTTGGCTTCCAGATGGACCGACAGTGCGATCTTCTGGCCTTTGAAAGGCTGCGTCTTCGTAAACTCCTCCTTCAGCATGGTGAGGAGCGGACAGTTTCTTCTGACCCATTCGATCTTGCGAAGACCGGATTCAGCCAGGTTGATGTCTCTGATTTCACTTGCCATATATATGTATCCTCTCTGTGTATGTTAGTGGGGGTTAGTAGGGGTCTGACCTCTTTTACTTGCTTTGGTTTGTTGGCGGCGGGGGCTGACCCCTTTTACTTGCTTTGGTTTGTTGGCGGCGGGGGCTAACCCCTTTACAGGCCCAGGTGGTCGCTCATCTTGCGGATTTCGTAGTAGACTCGCTCTTCGTCGATGGTTTTGAGTTCTCTGTTTTCCATGACGATCTGGCCGTCGATGATGACGGTCTCTACTTCGGAGCCGTTGGCGGAGTAGCTCAGGGCGGCCAGGAGGTTGTTGTTCGGCATCATGGACGCGACGTCCAGGCGCAGGATGGCGAGGTCTGCCTTGCGGCCTGTCTCGATGGCGCCGGTGTTCAGGCCGAGGGCTCTGGCGCCGTTGATGGTTGCGGCGCGGAAGACTTCGCTTGCTCCGATGCACTGGGGTGTCTTGTGGGTTCCTTTGTGGATCATCGACAGGTAGCCCATCTCACGGAACATGTTCTGTGCGTTGTTGGAGGCGGCGCCGTCGGTGCCGAGGCAGACGTTGATGCCGGCGGCCATCATCTCCGGAACCGGGGCGAATCCGTTGCCAAGTTTCATGTTGGAGGCGGGATTCGTCACGACACTGACCTTGTGCTGTGCCAGGATCTCGATGTCTTTCTCTGTCACCTGCACGCAGTGCGCGGCTATGGTCGGCACTTCGAAGATGCCTGCGTTCAGGGCATATTCGATGGGTGTGCAGTTGTGGTCCTTGCGCATGTTTTCGGATTCTGTGACGGATTCGGACAGATGGATGTGGATTCCCAGACCTTTCTCCTTCGCAACGTCGGCGACCATGCGCAGATAGTCCGGGCCGCAGGTGTAGGGAGCGTGCGGGCCAAGGCGGAAGGAAAGGCGGCTGCATTCATTTGCCTCCTCCATCTCCTCCAGTGCCTGCTGCAGGCGGATGTCGCTGCGGTCGTACTCGCCGCCCACAAGGCCTCTGCAGATCACGGCTCTCATGCCGCTCTCGCGCACTGCCTTCGTGGTCTGATGGATATGCATCTGCATATCGTTAAATGTCGTAGTCCCGGATCGAATCATTTCGATCTGACCAAGCAGCGATCCCCAGTAGGCGTCTTCCGGCGTCATCCTTCCTTCGATGGGATCTACGCGGTTGAAGAGCCAGTCCATGAAGGACAGGTCGTCGGCGCAGTTGCGCATCATGGACATATAGGTATGCGTGTGTGCATTGATCAGTCCCGGAATCACCAGACGGTCGGTGCCATCGATGACATACGCGCTCTCCTGCGCCAGTTCCGGCGGCTGCTCATCGATCCCCACGATCAGGCCGTCATGGATGTAGATCGAATGTCTGTCGATCACGTCCTGACCGCCCTGGGGCAGGATGGCCAGCGCATCCCTGATTACTATCAGCATAAACAGTTTTCCTCCTGCTCTTATTTCAAGTCTTGTCCAATCAGTTTATCATAAAGCATCCTTAAAATGAATATCTATCAGTGATTCTGTGGCGCTGTTCCTGCATAGCAGACGGATGCTGAACACCCTGCGGCGAACAGCATCCATGCAAGAAAATGATTGTTCAATTATTCATTTGCCTTCAGACTGCTGACCATGTCGATCCTGCGGATCCGGCCGGACAGCCAATGGTTGACCAGCGAGGATACCAGGAAAATGGTTACGCCTGCAAGTATAAAAGAAACCGGACTTACATAGGCCGGGAAGTCGTAGTTGTCGCCCAGCGCCGCGGTGAAGATGTAGCTGACCATGAAGTAGCCGGCCGGAAGTCCCAGGATGATGGAAATGATGGCGAGGATCCTTCCCTGCTGGTTGAAGATCCGGCGCAGCGGCTTCGTGCGGTATCCCAGCACTTTCAGGGTGGCGAACTGGTACTGCTTCTCCGAGAAGCTGAGGATCCCGAGGTTGTAGAGGATCACTACGCTCAGGACCGCTGAGAGGACGATGAACAGTGCGATAACGGATGTCATCCGGTCCATCATGCCGCGCACGCCGCTCTCCAGGCCGTCTTTGGTCTGGATCACTTCGGCGCCGTCCGGGATAGCCGTCAGATCCAGCAGTTCGTCGGAATAGATCGTGTCCGCATGGTAGGTCATGCCCAGGCTCTCCAGATAGCCTCTGGTGCAGGTGAACTGCTGGCTCTGGGGATCGCTGCAGATCCCGGTGATCTTCGCGGTTCGCGGCTTATCTTCGCCGTATACTCTGAATGTAAATTCATCGCCGATCGCCAGTTTCAGGCTGTGGGCAAGCTTGCGGGTGATGTACATGCCGTCATCTGAAAGCTCCAGGACCCCCCGCTTGTAGTCAATGGTACGGACGTGGTCCTTCGTGTCGTTGACAAAGATCACCTGCGTACTCGCCTTGCCGTCCGCATCGTTCATTTCAACAGCAAGGGTCTGGGAGGTGGCGTCGCCATACTCCCGGGTCATGGCCTCATATTGCGCTTCTGTATAATCATTCGACAGAACGATATAGGATTCATAGTTGCTGAGCTGCCTGAACTGCAGGTCCATGAAATGCTGGATCGTGTCGTGCATCCCCAGGGCTGTGACCACCAGCATGACGCAGCCCATGATGCCCACGATACCTGCGAGGGAACGGCCCTTATTGCGGCCGATATCACGCAAATTCCATTTTGTGACCGTCGATGCCCTGCGGAAGATGCCTCTGGTCGTCAGGGAGAAGTTCGTGTTCTTCACGTCCGGAACTTCCGTGCGGAGTGCCTGGCTGGCGGGTTCATTCAGGATCCTGCGGCAGGAGAGCCAGGTCACCAGTACGATCACAAGGACCGAGGCTGCTGCCACGATGAATACGATAGGCTCCAGAACGAGATGCGCTTCGGGCATCTCGAAGTATTCCATCTCCATCTTCAGGAAGAATCGCCCGATCAGCACCATTCCCAGCAGAAGGCCGGCTATGGCCGCGATCACGCTGAGCACCAGATTGTAGCTGATGTAGTGCCATACGATCCTTCTTCTGCGAAAGCCCAGAGCCTTCAGCGTGCCGATCTGCGTGCGCTCTTTCCGGATGAAGCGATTCATGGTGGTGATGACGGACAGGATCGCGATGAACAGCAGCAGGAAGGTGAAGACAAATGAATAGGTCTCGCCTTCTTCGACTTCTGAATTGTATCCGACCCAGGAGGCCAGTTCGGTGCGGCCTGTGGTTGCCACGATGGAGCTGATCTCGCCCTCGAGCTGCTGCCTGGTCTCGTCAAACAGAGCCGGATCCTTCAGGTCGATCATCATGTAGGGATATGGGATCTGGTCGTGCAGATCGGTATTGTCCAGGACCGTATCGACGATCGTATCTGTGAGAGTGTCTGTCAGGCCGCCGAGGAGATTACCGAGAGCTCCGGCGGTGTTCTCGGCACTGCTGACGACGGAGGGCTCGCCCGTGGTCGCATCGTCACTTATCGATGTGTCGATCTGAGCAAGTTCCTGCCTGACAGCATCCTTCAGGACCTCGTCCGGGATCGCTTTGCCGGAGAGATACACGTACCCGTAGGTCGCATGGTCCGGGAAGATCTGTGTGGAGTCTTTCACGCTGTAGGCATGGTCTGGTGTCTCCACCAGGCCTGCGATCTTCACATCGATGGAATACGATGTGTACTGCAGCGTCATGGGATCGCCGACTTTGCAGTCATTGGCAGCGGCGAATTCTTTGTCGACCCAGACGCCTTCGGCGCTCTCCCCATCGAAGGGTTCGCCGTCAAACACATACATCCGGCAGACATCGTTGCTCTCGATAAAGTTCATTTCCAGAGTCACGCCATCCCTGTTCTCCAGTGTCCCCTGAAGCGTCAGACGGCGGTCCGCGGCGGACACATTTTCATTTGCGAGGATCTTGTCCAGGTCTTCCTTCGAGAATCCTTCGCCGGTCAGCCACATGTCGGCCAGGTTGTATTCGCTGTAGATCTCCTCCGAGCTCACCCGCATGCCGTCCATGTAGGCGTGGACACCGCCGAATGCCATGACGGCCAGCATCACCATGATGAAGATGACGAAGAACTGCGACAGGTTCAGGCGAAGATCTCTGTATAGTTTTTTCCTGAGCATGCTCTCCCCCTCCTTACCACTCGACGTCGTCGATGCTCTTCGGATCTTCCACAACCGACACGCTCCGGATCCTGCCGTTCTTGAGCCGGACGACCACGTCCGCCACGTCTGCGAACAGTTCTTTCAGGAGCTTGAGGATCGTCACGCCGGTTGCGGAATCCAGCGCCCCGGTTGGTTCGTCGCACAGCAGCATCGTCGGGTTCTTGGTGATCGCGCGGGCGATCGAGACTCTCTGCTGCTCGCCGCCGGAGAGCTGATTCGGGAATTTGTCCAGGTGCTCCTCCAGCCCGACTGCCTTCAGGGCCTGTGCACCATCCAGCGCGTCCCTGGACAGGTCCGCCACCAGGTTCACATTCTCCAGGACCGTCAGCGTCGGCAGGATGTTGTAGAACTGGAAAATAAACCCGACATTTGCTGCGCGATAGTCGGCCAGTTCATTTTCCGAATACCTGGATATGACCGTCCCGCCGGCCATGATGGTGCCCTCGGACGGCGAGTCCATGCCGCCGATCAGGTTCAGCAGTGTGGACTTGCCGGCGCCGGACGGCCCCAGAATGACGACCAGTTTTCCTTCCTCGATATCCAGATCCACGTTGTCGAGGGCCTTGAAGGTCCGACCTCCTGTGGAGTAGGTCTTGCTTACATGTCTCAGTGATAGTGCGATGCTCATGATGTTCCTCCCTGAGCCTGCAGGCACTGTCAGGTGCCCGGGCGATGCTGATGTTGATAATAATGCTGAAAGCACTGCTGAAAACGTTTTAGTTAGTTTTTTCTAATCAGAGATTATAGATACATATGAGCGATCATTCAAGTGTTGTCGTCGCCTGTAAATGAGAGGTTTTCTCAATAAGGGCTATTATTATGTGATCTTGCAGAAAAAGACATCAAAAAGGTCCAGGATGGATTCCTGGACCTTGCTGGCGCTGTAAAAGTATTATCTTTAGTATTCTCTTCGGCGAGTCTTCGGATATGCTGCTTCCATCTCATCACAGCAGGGAAGCGACGCACTCATCCACTTTCTTCATGTCGGCTGTCGGCTCGAACCTGGCAACCACATTGCCGCTGCGGTCTACGACGAACTTGGTGAAGTTCCACTTGATGTTCGGATTGTTCTTATAATCCTTGTCGATCTTCTTCAGAAGGCCAGCCATCATCAGAGCTGCCGGGCTCTTGCCGAATCCTTCGAAGCCCTTCTGGCTCTTCAGGTAAGTATACAGAGGAAGTTCATTTTCACCGTTCACATCCGACTTCTTCATCTGCGGGAACTGGGTGTTGTACTTCAGGGTGCAGAACTCGTGGATCTCTTCGTCGGTTCCAGGGGTCTGACCCGCAAACTGGTTGCACGGAATGTCGATTACTTCAAAGCCTTTCTCATGGTACTTTTCGTACATCTCTTCGATGGGCTTGTAGTGCGGGGTGAAGCCGCATCCGGTAGCGGTGTTGACGATCAGCATGACCTTGCCCTCATAATCAGAGAGGTTGAGCTGCGTTCCGTCCGGTCTTGTTACGCTGTAATCATAGATTCCTGCCATAATGAACTCCTTTCGTGTGGATGCCTTTGTTTTCGGTAGGCATCCGGTAAATCTGTATTTAAATTGTTATCTATTTAATTTTGCGCAATCTTTATGGTGTAAATATACACGACCTGGCAGCGCTTGTCAAGTCGTGTACTCAGGTTTTTTTCATTTCTTTCTCCAGTTTATCCAGTTCTTCGTAATTAAATACAATTCCCCGGCTGACCAGTCCGATCTGCTCCAGAAGACTGATCATCCGGTACACAGTTGCGAAGCCTACACTGGCATCCAGTTTTCTTGACTTGTTGTAGATCTCTTTGATCGTAGCGCACTCTTCATCCAGGATCACATCGAGGATCTGTTCTCTCTGACGGGTGATCCTGCAGCCTTCTCTTCGCAGTCTCTGAATGATCAATGCTTTTGTAGATAATGGATCCATATTTCCCTTAAGCAGATATGCCGAGGCATGTTAGTTGTGCGGCATTCAGGTTAGTCATGCAGATGTTGTGTTAGTCTGTTGGTTTTTATGTTAGCTTACACGCTATTGTGTTAGCCATATATTGCATA
>OMSN01000060.1 GCA_900313765.1 uncultured Eubacteriales bacterium | reverse complement strand
CCAGTCCAGGAATAACTTCCAGACGATGTACGTCCTTGTCCAGTGACGGGATGGACTTGTACAATGCCCTGGTATAAGGGTGCTTCGGATTGTCGAAGACCTGTTCCAGTGTACCGTACTCAACCAGTTCGCCGCCATACATGACTGCACAGTTGTCGCACATCTCAGCAACAACGCCAAGGTCATGTGTGATCAGGATAACAGAGGTTCCCTGATCTTTCTGCAGTTTCCTCATCATATCAAGGATCTGTGCCTGGATCGTAACATCAAGAGCTGTTGTCGGCTCATCTGCAATCAGAAGTTCCGGTTCGCAGGCAAGCGCGATAGCGATGACGATACGCTGCTTCATTCCGCCCGAAAACTGATGCGGATAATCCCTGTAACGTTCCGGAACGATACCGACCATCGCCAGCATCTCCTGAGCTCTCTTCAGAGCTTCAGCCTTGGAGCAATGATTATGCAGGAGAACAACTTCTGCAATCTGATCGCCTACCGTCTTAACCGGGTTCAGAGCGGTCATGGGATCCTGGAAGATCATAGAGATCTTCTTGCCGCGGATCTGACGCATTTCCTTCTCGGACAGTTTCAGAAGATCCTTCCCTTCCAGTTCAATGGAACCCTGGACCACATGTCCGACCTTTGCCGGAAGCAGTCCGAGAATCCCAAGAGCTGTGGTGGTCTTGCCGGCGCCGGTCTCTCCGACCAGTCCGAGGACCTCGCCCTTCTTGATGTCAAAAGAGATCTTGTTGACTGCTTCTACAACTTCATCTTCTGTCTCGTAATGGATGACGAGATCTTTTACGCTAAGTAATGTATCACTCATGTCCCGTCCTCCTGATTATTTACTCTTCGGGTCGAATGCGTCGCGAAGACCATCGCCCATAAGGTTGAATGCAAAGCAGGTGATCATGATCATCAGTGCCGGGAAGAACATCATGTAAGGCGCTGATGTGATATATGCTTTACCGTCGTTAAGGATCAGTCCCCATTCAGGTGTCGGAGCAGCAAGGCCGACTCCGATGTAGCTCATGGAGGACATCATCATGATGGAAACTGCCAGGAAGCCTACGAAGAAGATGATCATAACGCCGGCAGCGTTCGGGATCATATGCTTCAGGATCATCTGTACCTGACCTACACCGATTGCCTCTGAAGACTCGATGTAGTCGCTTCCGCGTACACGCAGGATCGCTGCGCGGTTATTTCTTGCCATGGTCGGCATGGATGCGAACATGACTGCTGCAACCAGCTGCGGGATACCATTTCCGAGAACGGATACGATACACATAGCCATCATGATCATCGGGATCGCCTGGAAGATATCCATGATACGCATGATGATCGTATCAACTTTGCCTCCGAAATAACCAGCGATGATTCCGAGAAGTCCGCCGGAGAACAGTGCTGCGATCGTACAGAACAGTGCGATGACCAGTGAATATCTGGTTCCGTAGATAACACGGCTGAAGATGTCACGTCCGAACGCGTCGGTTCCGAAGATATGAGCTGCGCTGGGCGCCTGCATCATAGCGGTGTAATCCTGTGCCGAATAGTCATAAGGTGCGATCAGCGGCGCGAAGATTGCGACCAGGATCAGCAGACATACAACAACCAGGCCGATAATAGCGGTCTTATTACGTCTGAAACGTTTCCATGCTTCATAAGCCGGGGTCGAATTGACAGGTTTTTTTCTCTTCCTATTTCTCTTCTCAATTTTCTCCATCGCGGGAGTATGCATTTTTGCCATCTTCTATCCCCCCTTATGCTGCCTTTGCCTTACGCTTCTTAGCGCCACCGGCAATGATAGTCGTCTTCAGTCTCGGGTCGATCAGGACGAAGCTGATATCAACGATCAGGTTGATGATCGTCAGCACCATGGCGATGATCAGAGCGCCGCCGAGGACGGATGGATAGTTTCTCTGCGTGATGGAATCGACGATGTATTTACCGACGCCGGGAACACCGAAGACGGTCTCAATGACCATGCCGCCGCCGATACTGTTGCCCAGGCTGGTACCGATGGACTGTGCCACCGGAATCATGGCATTGCGCAGTGCGTGATGATAAGTGATGTTGTTTTCCGTCTGGCCTTTTGCCCTTGCGGTACGGATGTAGTCCTCACCCAGGACTTCCAGCATGGAGGAACGCGTGATACGCGTATAGCTGGCAACGGAAGCCAGACCGATCGTAACCATCGGAAGGATGAAACCCTTGATCGATGTGATGCCCGTCGCAGGCAACCAGTGCAGATTAACGGCGAATACCATGATCAGAACCAGTGCGACAACGAATTCGGGCACCGACTGGAAGAACATGGAGATGACCAGCACCAGAGAGTCAACCCATGTGTATTTCTTCAAGGCGGATATAATGCCCAGAACAATGCCTATGATTGCACCGATCGCGACGGCTCCGATCGTTATGATACCGGATGTCCCGAGTCTCGGCAGGATCTCCGACAGGACCGGTTCGCCTGTACGATAGGAACTGCCAAAGTCTCCCTTTGTTACGATGTTCTTGATATACCGTACATACTGTATGACCACCGGGTCATTCAGGCCAAGCTCATCTCTCAGTTCCTGAACCTGCTCTTCCGTTGCTGTATTGCCGAGGATCTGTCTGGCGGGATCACCGGGCGTTACGGTCTTCAGAAGAAAGATGATGGCGGAAACGCCGAGCAGGATAGGAATCAGGAGAAGGATACGTTTAATTATATACTTTAACATAAGCCACTCCGAATCATGTATTGCAAGCCAACCGGCTTACATCTGTAAGTTCTGTCTTTCAGCAGGAAAGTCACAGTGCGGAGGAAGGCCCCCACAACTGCGACTTTCCATTTAAATCATGCTGTTATATGATTCCTGGAATTCGTCCTGAGTCTTCTTACTCTTTGTAGAATCCGGTCGGATCCATGAAGCCACGTTCCAGAGTATTGAAGCCCTTCAGAGCCGGATTGATCACTGCACTGTTGATAGCCGGGAACAGGTTCGTCTGGATGCAGCTCTCTTTCATCATCTCTTCGAATTCTTTGCCGATCTGAGTTGCACTCTCCTGATCCTCTGCGAAAATGAAGTCATGGATCTTTGCGTTGATCTCATCTGTGGTCCACTTCGGTCCGCCGATGCAGAAGGTGTACGCATTCTGGAAGAAGATGAAGATGGACGGGAATCTTGCTGCCGCATACTCGCCAACGATGATGATGTCATAGTCGCCGCCTGCTGCCTGTCCTACGAACTGTGCGGTATCCGGGATATCCAGTTCAAGGGTGATGCCAGCCTGTGCAAGGTTTGCCTGCATGACAACGTAAACCGGCTCGATATCAGACAGACCAAGTGCTCTCAGGGTCAGTCCGTCGCCGTATCCAGCTTCCTCAAGAAGGGCCTTGGCGCCGTCAATGTCAACAGCTCTCTCTTCAGGAGTATAAACTGCGTTGTAGTTCGGGTTGCCTTCTACGAAATATCCAAGTGCCGGAGCAGTGAGTCCTGCGGAACCGACTGCGTTGATCGCATCGTAATCCAGAGCCTTGTCGATTGCTTCACGAACCTTCTGGTCAGCGGTAGCACCGGCATTCTCACCCATGTTGAACCACAGATGGTTGACCTGGTCAAATGTGTAGTTTACAACCTTGACTGCCTCGTTGCCCTGGAAGGTGTTCGCCTGTGCAGTCGGGATTGCATATGCTACATCCGCGTCGCCGGACTGGACTGCCATGATGCGGGCTGCCGGATCAGAGGTGAATGTGAACACGATCT
Organism: uncultured Eubacteriales bacterium; assembly: GCA_900313765.1. Classification (GTDB taxonomy): domain Bacteria; phylum Bacillota; class Clostridia; order Lachnospirales; family Lachnospiraceae; genus Porcincola. The sequence goes on along the minus strand of OMSN01000060.1, from coordinate 4,371 downwards.
GCTTGTAATATCCTGCGTAATCCTGATTCCAGTACTCTTCGTTACGCTCGATGACGACATTCTGTCCGTTGGTCCAGGACACGAACTTGTAGGGGCCGGAGCCAACGAGCGGATTCTTGCCGACTTCTTCGAAGCCGCCTGCTGCGTTGACTTCATCCTCGGACACGATACCATAGTTGGTCCAGGTCAGCATACGGATGATATCCGGAGCGTTGGATGTGAACTCGATCGTTACAGTATGCTCGTCATCCGCAACCGGGTCTGCGCATTCTGTGAAGATGGAGCCGGTCTCATTGGTTGCGTTCTGGTCTCTCCACATCTTTACGGAGAAGACAACGTCGTCTGCTACGAACGGAGTTCCGTCAGACATGGTGACATCATCACGAAGAGTGAACTTGCAGTGCTTGTCGTCGACCCATTCCCATGCTGTTGCCAGCTGAGGCTCGATCTCGCCTGTAAGAGAGTTGTAAGCTACCAGGTTGTCGGTCAGAGCCGAGAAGATCATCATGGATTCATTCTCGGTGTTGCCGGTTGCGGTACCGACCAGAGTGGACGGTTCTGAACCAAATCCGATTGTCAGGGTCTCATCTGTCTTGGCAGTGTTTGCCGGATCGCAGTTGGCGCCGGACAGACCGCCTGCTTCTTCTGCAAAAGCAGTTGCTGCCATGGTAAGTGTCATGGCGGATACCAGTACAAGACTGAGCATCTTCTTCATATTCATAGATTCTCCTCCTGAAAGTGTGTTGTGTTTTACAGGAAATCTCCTGCTTCATCGTAACTAAAGAATATCACAGCGTATTTTGAAGACACTTCTCGATATTTCACCCATTTCACGTTGGATATTGACAGAACCGCACCTCTTTTTCACAGTATATGAAAAAAAGAAGAGAATAATTCATGTCTTTTTTGTAAGAAACCTGCCGTCTCACGGGACTGCAAAGTTCCGGAATACGGCAGGCATTATGTATTGATACAGATATAAGTTTAATTATGTCCGCTGCAGAACATCGCGATTGGCTTCTCGATCAGCATAGCTCCGACAGTACCCACCAGATAGAGTCTCGGATAGGTGGACCACCAGGCGGGAATCAGATTGGGCCCCACACCCACATGGATCAGTGCCATCCCCATACTGACGATAGTGACAAAAATAAGATTGACTACAATGTTACGCAGAAGCAGATCCAGGAAGGTTCCCTCCTTCGCTCCGCAGACGCCTCTGGAAAACTTCATGCTGATCGGTCCCACGGGGATGATGATCGCTGCAATGGTGTTGATGGTAAATGCGCAGCAGCATCCGGTAACCCAGCCGGCCAGGGTATCTCCGCCGGCAAAGATTGTCGCCGCCGTATTGATGATCAATGCCATACAGGTGTTGGTAATAATGTTCCATTTAAAGAACCAGTCATTATTTAAATTCATCTGTCCTGTCCTTTACTCGAAGTCAAATCCATCCCAGACCAGTTTCCCGGTATATTCCTTCAGTTCTTCCTCGCCATTCAGGACACGGATCGCGCCGGCTGCCATCGCTTCCATCTCGAACTCGCCCGGATATGCATAGACCGGTGCGATATAGCTGCAGGCATCCGTGATCTGTGCAACAAGATCCTTATTGTGGACCATTCCGCCGCCAAGAAGGATGCCATCCACCTGGCCCTTCAGAACTGCGGACATGGCACCGATACCCTTCTCGATCTGGTAGATCATGGTATTCCAGAGCATCTCCGCGTACTTGTCTCCCTTTGCGGCCCGGTCTGTAAGTTCAATGGCATCCGAGATACCCAGATGATTGACGAATCCGCCCTTTCTGGAGAGCAGTTCCTTCATATCTTTCGGTCCGAGATTGTTCTTCATCATATAGGAAAGAACATTTGCAACGGAGATATCACCGCAGCGGGTAGGTGCCATGGGACCTTCGCCTCCGACAATATCATAGCCGTCAACCATGCGGCCGAGCTTGTGTGCGGAAATGGAGATACCGCCGCCGATATGGCAGACTACAAGATTGCAGTCCTCATATTTCTTATGCAGGACGTTTTTGCAGTGGCGGATTGCCGTCTCCTTCAGATTCAGCGCATGCAGGTGGATCATCCTGTGTACGCCTTTGATGCCGGTCAGTCTGGCCAGATCCTGCATCTCATCCGTATCGGGCGGGTTGACGACCATCGCCTTTGCGCCATATTCTTTTGCGAACTGATCTGCAAGCTGCGGTCCCAGCGTTGCAGGATGGATGATACCGTTCGCGCAGGTTCTGGCATGCTCAAGGACCAGATCCGTAATGCCGTAGGTGCCGCCTTCCATGGCAAGAAGTCCGCCGCCGCGTCCCACGAACACATCCACACCTTCCAGTGTGAAGCCGGCTTCTTTCAGGATATCCAGGATCATCTGCTTACGGTAGGGAAGCTGCTTGGACAGATTGTCATATTTTTCCAGTTCTTTCGCATCATGAGAAACGTTCTTTGAGAAGAGGCACGTCTCTCCCTCAAAAAGTCCGATCTTGGTCGAAGTGGAACCCGGATTGATTGCAAATACTCTATATTCGCTCATATTCTTCCTCTCTGATTAAAGGCAGCCCTCTGTGCAGACATTCTGTATGTCTGCACAGAGGGCTGAACGATTAGCTGTTATTACAGTTCTTCTTCCACTGCGTCTACAAGATCACCGAGGGTCTCGCAGGCAGATGCGACCTGAAGTTCCACCATTGCATCGGTCTCTTCTTCGATCGCTGCGGTCAGTCCGACCATCTTGACGGATGCGCCGCCAAGCTCTTCCTTGATGTTGGTATCCATGGAGAGTTCAGACTCATCCTTGCCATAGATCGTTGCCACTGCCTTGATGACGATTGCTTCCAGTTCTTTTCTGTCCATGATTATCTCCTTTTAAAATATTTAGTTCAGGTTTAATTGCAGATACAGGATACCGGACCTTCAGATCAGTCACACTGTCCTTCGTCCAGATCAAAGACTACCGTCTTGTATCCGTCTCTCTGATAGATCGCTGCTGTAACATTGATGGGAAGCTTGTCGATCAGAGCTCTTCTCTTTTTCTTATTGATGCCTCTGACCACGCCGTTGAACTCAGAGCCCTCTTCCAGATGAATCTCACCGTAAGCAAACGGCTTCAGCGGTGCGTATTCCGGTTTCGAGGAGAGCTGTGCAGGAAGGACGATGGAATGCATCGTTGCCTTTCCGGAGATCTCAGCCCATTCCAGATTGGTGCTTCCGCAGGTATTGCAGGCAAGGCGGGGCGGGAACTCCATGGCTCCGCAGTCTTTGCATCTCTTTCCTGTGATCTTGCCCTTCTCCAGGTTTTCATAGAATGTCCTAGTAACCGCTTCCAGTTTCACTGCCATAATTCTGTTCCCCCTCTCAATCTTCCTTGGTGCGGATAATGTAGGTGCAGATATTCTGCGCGCCGCCGTAGCCGCGAAGCATTGCCGTCTTCGGCAGCTTCTTCACCTGACGCTCACCGCAGTCGCCGCGCATCTGATGGACGCATTCATACAGGTCTGCCAGTCCGGATGCCGCATGGGCATGTCCGAAGGAGGTTCTGCCGCCGTTGGTATTGATCGGCTTGTCTCCGTCATAGGCGGTTCTTCCTTCACAGATGTATTTCCAGCCTTCTCCCTTCGGAAGATAGCCGGCGATCTCCGCAGCAATCAGATGGGAAGTGATGATGAAGTCGTTGGCATAGAAGATATCGATCTCTTCTGGCTTGACTCCTGTCACGTCATAGACCTGCGCGACCGCTTCTTCCGTTGCCCGGATCTCAAAATGGGGATTGGTTGCTTCATAAGCGCCGCATCCGACACCGAGAACTTCGATCGGCTTGTGCTGCATCTTGCCATGAGTCAGTTCTTCGATCATGTCGGTAGCGCAGACCAGAACTGCCGCCGCACCGTCACACTTGACCTCGATGCCGGACATGCGCAGGAAATCGCCGGTTCTCGGGTTGAACGGGCTCTTCATATATTCGATGGCGCTGTTGTATCCGTTTTCCTTCGCGATCTCATCATAGGTCTTGCGTTCAATCGCGAGTTCGCACTTAGATGCATTCTTTCTGTTGTTGATGGACATCCAGCAGAGGGTGTCATCCATCTCTTCATCCGTAAGGCCGTTAGTCCTCTTGTAATACTCCGCAGCATCATCGTAGATCAGTTCCTGACCCGCCATCATACTTCTGCAGTAGTTGCGGTCATACAGCCATGCTGTGGTCTGGAGGAACTTCTCCATCGGAACTTTCTCTCTCTTGTACGGGTGGTTCGGAACCGCGTTACAGTCACCAAATTCCACACAACCGGAGAGCACGCAGTTATATTTGCCGGATGCTACTGCATTCACCGCCTGTTCCAGTGCATAGTAACCTGTGCAG
>OMSN01000101.1 GCA_900313765.1 uncultured Eubacteriales bacterium | reverse complement strand
AAGTCTCCGACACTCAGGTTGATCGTAGCATGCTTTACGCCCAGTTCTATAGCATCCTCTTCCATTCCCGGTGTGATGTACAGTCCTTTTTTGCTTGTTGTCGTAGGATAGGCAAAATTGACCTCTGCCGCCGATACTGTACCACTTCCTGCCAGCATGACTGCAAGAAGCACAAGAATGATACGCCTTATGATTGTTATACGTCCTGTCCGTTTCATACTCCCTGATCCCCCCTTGGAACGCGCTGTTCCCGTGTGTAAAACGCCGCTCCTTCAAGAGCGGCGCTTCAATGCCACATGACTTTATTCGAGATAGTCCTTCATGCGGATGTTTTTTCTTTTCAGTTTGCGCAGAGCCTTGGCTTCGATCTGCCGGATCCTCTCTCTGGTTACATTCAGCTGTTTGCCAACTTCTTCCAGAGTTCTGGGTCTGTCATCATCCAGGCCGTACCGCAGATGGAGTACCTGCTGCTCTCTCTCTGACAGATCGGTCAGGATCTGGCGGATCTGCTCTTTCAGCATGACTCTTGCGGCTTCGTCGGCAGGAACCGGACTCGTTTCATCTCTGATAAAATCACCAAGGGAACTGTCCTCTTCATCCCCTACAGGGGTCTCCATGGACACCGGCTCTCTGGATATCTTCTGGATCTCGCGGACTCTATCCGGAGTCATATGGATCCGTTTCGCGATCTCCTCAGGGGTCGCGTCACGGCCAAGTTCCTGCATCAGGTCGCGGGAAGCCCGGTTGACTTTGTTGATATTCTCAACCATATGAACCGGAATCCGGATCGTACGGCCCTGATCAGCGATCGCTCTGGTGATGGACTGCCGGATCCACCATGTGGCGTACGTGGAAAAGCGGAATCCTTTTTTATAATCGTACTTTTCCACCGCACGGATCAGGCCAAGATTCCCCTCCTGGATCAGATCCATCAGGCTCATGTCATGTCCGGTATAATGCTTCGCGATGGAGACAACCAGTCTGAGATTGGCTTCCTCCAGCTGTTTTTTCGCCTCTTCGTCACCTTCCGCAACTCTTTTGGCCAGTTCCACTTCCTGCTCGGGTGTGAGCAGGGGAACCTGCCCGATCTCCTTCAGATACATGTGGATCGGATCTGATACGTTTCCTGTGTCAGTCTCTGCAAAGCGGACTGCAGCAGCGAATTCCTCTTCTGCGGCCGCCTCAGCGTCCACATCTTCATCCTCATTCAGGACGAACAGATCATCATCACTGCAGTCCTCCGGCAGGAGTACATCCACATCATGCTCAGCCAGATAATCTGCAACGGTATTCAGTTCTTCAGCTGTTATTTTCAGATCGGCGAAATACTCATTTACCTCCTGAAAATCCAGTGCGTTCTTTTTCTTTCGAGCCTCCTGGACCAACGCCTCAGCACGTTCTGTCAGATCCTTGTTTCTCTTCTCGGTATCGTATAGTTCTGTCTTTTTTGTACTCATTCCCACCTCAGTCTAAAGCACAGCCGAAGCCGAACTTACATAAAAAAGCAGAATATATCTTATCATGTTCAGACATTTTATTCAATTTATTTCATCAGCGTCGTATCGACTGTAATGTTCATATCATTGCCGTCGTCATCCACGACCGGTACAGGTGTGTTGTCCCACGCATCGAGATCATTGATATACTTTTTCGTATCCTTCACGATGATCCCTGACAGAAGCAGAACCGCGATCAGGTTCGGGATACTCATCAGAGCGTTCAGGATATCTGCAATGGTCCACACAAGGTTCAGTGCGCTGATCGGCGCGATGACTGCAACTGCGATATAGATGCAGCGGTAAGCCACAAGGACTCTCTTTCCGCCGATGTATTCGATGCAGCGCTCACCATAGTATGCCCATCCGAGAACCGTTGAAAATGCAAATGTGATGATTCCGACCGTGAGCAGAATGGGACCGACTACCGGGATCTGTCCGAATGCAAGGCTGGTCAGCTTACCGCCGTTGTCAACCAGGCTGACATCAATGCCGGGATTCTTCATGATGGATGTTACCAGTACCAGACCGGTCATCAGGCAGACAACAACCGTATCCCAGAAGGTTCCGGTGGATGCGATCAGTGCCTGGCGGACAGGGTTTCTCGACTGAGCCGCTGCTGCTGCGATAGGCGCAGAACCCATACCGGATTCATTGGAGAACAGTCCGCGGGCAACACCGTACTGGATCGCAGCACGGATACCGGTACCGACCAGACCGCCGGCCACAGCGCCTTTGGTGAAAGCAAGGCTGCAGATCGCCTGGATCGCCGGGATGATAAAGTCATAGTTGATGCAGAGAATTACGATACATCCGATCACATAGAAGATCGCCATGAACGGAACCAGTCTCTCGCAGACACTTGCGATGGACTTAATGCCTCCGAAGATTACGACGGCGACCAGAATACCGATCACAACGCCTACAACCCACGGCGGGCATTTGAAGTTTTCCTTTGCTACGGTTGCGATCGCGTTGACCTGGGTCGCGCAGCCGATTCCGAAGGATGCCACTCCGCCGAACAGAGCAAACAGGAAACCGAGCCACTTCATATTCAGGCCTCTCTCCAGGGCGTACATCGCACCACCCTGCATGCGGCCGTCCTTGGTCTTCACACGGTACTTGACAGCGATCAGAGACTCAGCGTATTTCGTAGCAATTCCGAATACACCGGTGAGCCAGCACCACAGGACAGCTCCCGGGCCGCCCAGTGCGATCGCGGTACCGACACCGATAATGTTTCCGGTACCGATCGTCGCGGCAAGCGCTGTAGTCAGTGCGCCGAAGGATGAAACTTCACCTTCCGCATCCGGATCCTTCGATACAGAGAGTTTGATACCTTTGCTCAGAGTCTTTCTCTGAATGAAGCCGGTACGGATCGTCATAAAGATATGAGTGCCGAGAAGCAGGATGATCATCCACCAGCCCCAGACAAAGCTATCCAGATTATTAATAAAATTCACAACAGCATCCATAATCCTAATACCTCCTCCAAAACAACATTTCCGTATATTTTAGTATGAAGTGGTGTATATGTCCATTGCAAATCGCTCTTTTTTTACATATTTTGCATAAATCCGAAATATTTTCGGGCCCGGAGAATGAATAATACTTTTCCCGGCCAGCAAAAAACCGGGAGGACAGATTCTGTTCTCCCGGTTTTTATTTCATATATTACTGCGTTTTATTGCCGCTCAATCCTGGAACAGCGGAGTGGAATAGTACCGGTCTCCGGAATCCGGAAGGAGTGCAACGATCGTCTTACCCTTGTTCTCAGGGCGCTGTGCAAGCACAACCGCGGCCTGCAGCGCTGCTCCGGAAGAGATCCCGACCAGGAAACCTTCGGCCTGCGCCGCTTCCTTGCTCCTCGCAAACGCATCTTCATTCTCAACTGTGATGATCTCATCATAGACCTGTGTATCCAGTACATCCGGAACAAATCCGGCACCGATTCCCTGGATCTTGTGAGGGCCTCCCTTACCTGTGCTGAGCACAGGACTCGACGCAGGTTCTACCGCAACGATCTTCACATCCTCTTTGCGCTCTTTCAGATATTTTCCGACTCCGCTCAGTGTTCCGCCGGTCCCGACGCCGGCGACAAAGAAGTCCACTTCACCGTCGGTATCTTCCCAGATCTCCGGACCTGTCGCTGCATAGTGCGCAGCGGGATTGGCGGGGTTCACAAACTGTCCCGGAATAAAGGCCCCTTCTGTCTTCTCTGCGAGCTCCTTCGCCTTCTCGATCGCACCTTTCATTCCTTTCGATCCTTCCGTCAGGACAATCTGTGCGCCGTATGCCTTCAGGATGTTCCTTCTCTCCACGCTCATGGTCTCAGGCATCGTCAGAACGATCCTGTATCCTTTAGCTGCAGCAATGGATGCAAGGCCGATCCCGGTATTGCCGCTGGTCGGTTCGATGATCACCGAGCCTTCTTTCAGAAGTCCCTTCTCTTCCGCGTCCTCGATCATGGACTTTGCGATACGGTCCTTCACGGAACCAGCCGGATTGAAATACTCCAGTTTTGCGAGAATTCTTGCCTCGAGGCCAAGCTTCTTCTCAAGATTCACAAGCTCAACCAACGGTGTGTTTCCGATCAGTCCCAACGTTCCCCTGTACACTTTTCCCATAATATCTCTCCTCCTGTTGTGATTTGAATCCGGATGTCGAATCTGAATTGATTATATCCCATATTAACCTACCTTTCAAGTAGGTATTTAAAGAAATAAAAAAGATGCCCCTCCCGGTCTGTCGGACAGCCGGAAGGAGCGTTCTCCTTCATTCGTTATGAAGATCCTGAATCAATTATGCAGCAACATCTGCTTCATCCATGATCGCTGCTGCTTCCTGACTGATATCAGTCATCTGAGCGTCAAGAGCCTCTGCAGGAACCTCGATCGATACCGGAGTCTCATAATCATAGCTGTAAGCCAGATTCAGTGTGTTGACAGTCAGTTCCACAGCCGGAGCTTCCTCGCCCTCTGTCTGGCCGCTGAACATCAGAGATCCGATCATGGCACCGATCATGCTGAAATCGCTTCCGTTCATATCGAAAGCTGCATATACCGGAAGGAAGGTCTCCACATCATAGTCCATGACCATATTGATCTTGAGCATGCTTCCAAACAGCTGGATCATCTGAAGAGTTGACTCATCAATTCCGAGATTCTCGTTGGCTGCTGCCATCTGAGCAACGATCTCGTAGACCTTGCTTCCATCGATCGTGCAAGTCAGCTCATAGCATTCTTTTCCATTGACCGTCACTGCTTCCGGTGCCAGGGTAAGATCTTCGTAAAGCTTATCCTGGAGTGCCTGTACATCGATGCCGGTCTCCTCGGAGATGCTCGCATAGTCACCGGCCATTGCCTTGGTGAGAAGGTCCTTGACCTCATTGAGCTGTTCTGCCGGGATTGCAGCCGCCTGCCATCCATCTGCTCCCTGGATTCCTGTCAGCTTGATGTAAACCTTGCCGCCGTCCTCTTCGCTGACCATATACATCTCCATGCCCGCTTCGCCTGCAAGGCCCATCGCGGAAGCATCACCTGAAGCGGTTCCTGTCATCGCCATCTGAAGCGGATCCAGAACATACTTGATATCCATGTTCATAGTTCCGGTCATCGGCATGGTTGTTGTCTGCTCGCCCGCCGCAACTGCAAGCTGCACATCCGCATTGGCCTGTGCATTGGCACTGAACTGCGTGATGCCTTTATTTGCTTCCTGTGCCTTTGCCATGACATCCTGTGCTGTCATGGAAGAATCAAATCCCGACAGCAGCATGACGGAGGAAACAGCAACTGCAGCAACAGCAAGCAGTCTGCTTCTGAGGTTCTTTTTCATAAGATACTTCTCCTTTCATTACTCAATGGTGTATTCGCTTCCTTCTGTCAGGCAGACATGAAATGATCTGCCACAGTTTCTATTCTATCACTAAATCGTTATCGAGTCGACTCAAAAGTTGCTCGGATTCAGTAAATTCGGTGAAGCACAGATTCATCCAGTACTTCATTCATACTTCCTGTCCTGTAACCCTTAAGATCTGCGCAGATATAGGTAAACCCGATCTCTCTGAGTCTCTCATACACCTGGCTTCTCACAGGTTCTGCCGCAAGGCGTCCGATATCTGTCTGAGCAACTTCGATCCTTGCCATCGTGTCGTGAACACGCACACGGACCTGGGCAAATCCAAGTTCTCTCAGATACTGTTCACCCAGTTCTGCCATCCTCAGTTTCTGCTCTGTGATCCTGTCCCCGTACGGAATCCGGGTCGCCAGGCAGGCAAAGGAAGGCTTGGAGGATGTCGGAAGATGGAACTGCCTGCTCAGAGCCCGGATATCTGCTTTGGACAGATGCGCTTCCCTGAGAGGCGACATCACTCCCAGTTCCCGGATCGCACGCATCCCCGGACGATAATCATGATCATCGTCCGAGTTGGAGCCCTCTGCCACTACCGCACAGCCCATCCCGGCTGCCGTGTTCAGAATCTGTCCGAACAGTACCTTCTTGCACAGATAACATCTCTCTTCACTATTCTCTGCAAACCCTGGAATGTCCATCTGTGTAACCGTCAGAACCTTGTGCCGGATCCCGCATGCCGCGCAGTATTCCACTGCTTCCCGGATCTCACTGTCAGGGACAGCCTCCGCATTGGCTGTGATGGCACACGCCCTGTCCCCAAGCGCCTCCCTTGCCGCGTACATGAGGAATGTGGAGTCGACTCCTCCTGAAAATGCGATCGCAGCGGATCCGTATCCGGCCAGGATCTGTTTCAGTTTCTGATATTTCTCTTCCAGATTCATAGAGACCTCCGTATCCGGACCAGTTCCAAAAAAGTCCTG
>OMSN01000065.1:13690-21680 GCA_900313765.1 uncultured Eubacteriales bacterium | reverse complement strand
CAGGAATCCTTCAGATCAGGATCATATTCGATGGCAGCAAACAGCTTCGCCTCTCTCTCCAGTGCCTGGCGGCTTCTTTCATCATCATCCAGGGTCCCGGCTTCTTCCTCGTCCCTGGCAGTGATGGCAAGAGCGGCGCTGACGGCAGGTGCAGCCATGGAGGTGCCGGGATAGAAAACATATGCTCCATTCACTACTTCACCGTCTCCAAGGGCAATGTCATCCACGTACAGGCAGGTCGGCTCAGGCGTTCCCGGCTCGGTACTCCCGACTCCGATTTCTATGAGAATATAGTTCTGACCATCATCCATCCAATGGTAGAGACCGGTAATCTGCCCCGGGTCCTGATAATCCATCAGTTCGCTGATCTCATCGCGCTGTTTATCAGACATACTGTGAACTTCATTGGAAGCGTTCATGAACCCATCAAAATCTGTACTGTACATGGACCACTGGCACTCATATGCAGTCGTCTGACTCATCGCGCTTAAGCCTTTTTTCAATGCCGTAACAGGCCTTCGATCAATCTCTGCGAGCTCTCCGTTTTCATTCACACAGGAAAATGTCGCCACTCCGCAGAGCGCCTTGCCCTTGTCAACCGCAAGTTTCAGGCTGAGCCATTTCACGTCCTCTTCCCCATCCGCGGGAATGGCAATATAGAAAGAACCTCTTTCAGCCTTAGCCGTGCCAAGGGGAGCGGATGTGCTCCCAAGATCTGCAATGTCAACCCGGACGCTTGCCTTATCATCAAACCCGTTATCCGTCACGTATGTCCCGATCTCTCTGGCCTCGTCAGACAGAGCAGGATTCCGGTCGAAGAAGCGTACTCCGGAGTCTTTCCCGGTCATATGGTCAGATCCATAGATCAGATGAGACGGATCTGTCAGCTCAGGGAAGAAATGCCGGAAAACGCTGGTTCCCATTCCGTCTTCCACAAATTCAGGCACGGTTGAGAGAATCGCAGATCCCGGAGCGAAGACATCTGTGCTTGTCTGTCCATAGCAGGAGTAGGCTCCGATTTTTCCATTCATATCCGCGCCGTCGACAGTTATGGAATAGATACTTGTATTGGACGGTCCGGAATCCGGGAGTTCATCTACGTCCAAAGACCGGTTTCCGGAAGCATACACCGTGATCACACCCTGCCGGCCAAGCTCATCGGCAAGAATAGTCTGCAGCAGCTGTGGCTTGATATGTCCCCAGGAACAGTTCACTGCCTTGAGGTTGACCTCTTTTGCGCACCGGATCAGGAAATCAAATGCCCTGAGTGTATTCGCTTCGTCGGAAGCCATTCCGTCATCTGCAAAGATACGCACCCCGAATATCTTTGCGCCATTTACGATGCCGGAGATTCCATGTCCGTCCCAGTTGGCGGCGATGATGCCTGCGACATGCGTGCCATGCAGACCGTGGTCTGTCAGATCCCCGACATCTCCTTCACTGCTGTCCGCCGTGGCATTGAATCCATAGCGCCCGCATCCATATCTCTCCTGCTGTTCCTGCGTGAATTCATACAGGACACCTTCAAATTCAGGATGCGTGACGTCAAGACCTGTATCCATGATGCAGATTGTACCGGAGGAATTCGCCTCTGCGTCCGGATCATTGTGGCCGGCTTCCCATCCCGGAGGATTCAGACAGTAATCATCCGAGGAAGCAGAAGGTGTACTGTATTGCCTGTCGGCGGTTTTCCCCAGATCCCACTGCTGATCACTCAGATCCCCGGGCATTATCTTATTGGTTTTCTGGTAAACCTCTGCCTCGTAATGACTGCCGTCTTCCTCACTTTCTGTCATATCCGCAGTATAATTCGGCTCTGCTGCAATGACATCCGGATCGCTGTACAGCTCCACGAGAAGCTCCTGCGTCGTGCGGGTATGATCTACAATATGGCAGATCGAATATTCCTCTTCCTGTGCATCGGTCCTTTTCAGAGCTTCATATACCTCACCGGCAGCATCATTCTGTCCCAGCATCGCTTCTATCGTCGCCTGGACACTGCCCCCGCTGACCTTCGCAATCTCCACATTCTGCCATCTGTCATCCTGGCCGGAAATGCCGTTTTCTGTCACCAGAGCCAGCGCCTCTCCACTTACGTATTCGTCCCTGTTCAGCAGATCCGCTATGTGTTCAGCCGTGTTTCCCTGCCCTGATTCGGCCAGGGCCGGGCAAGCTGTATCGGAAAGGATGACAGTCGTGCATATCAAAGAAGTTATAATCCAGGTAGTCATTCGTGAGCCTTTTTTCATCTGATTCTCTCCTTCCCCATGTTCCTTGATGGCGCAGCAGTCACCATCACTCGTTATTCAGGTTGTATAAACAGTGTAGCATACACGACAGAGAAAAACACAGATGACTGGCGGCAAATAAAAAAAGTGCCTGCAACGCAAATGTTGCAGACACTTTCAAAATGAGACATCGGGGACTCGAACCCCGGACAACCTGATTAAAAGTCAGGTGCTCTACCGCCTGAGCTAATGTCCCGCAGTAATAAAAATTCGGGCCTCACGGCCAAGCTGGGCTAACCGGATTCGAACCGGTGTATGCAGGAGTCAAAGTCCTGTGCCTTACCGCTTGGCGATAGCCCAAGGGAAAGGGTGGGTACAGGGATTCGAACCCTGGGCCTCCAGAGCCACAATCTGGCGCGCTAACCAACTGCGCTATACCCACCATAATAGGACGAGCCTGAAGGGATTCGAACCCCCGACCCACGGCTTAGAAGGCCGTTGCTCTATCCGGCTGAGCTACAGACTCATGTTACAAAAAGCGGGTGATGGGAATCGAACCCACGTATCCAGCTTGGAAGGCTGGTGTTCTACCATTGAACTACACCCGCATATTTAATATGAAATTGTAATCGGGGTGACAAGATTCGAACTTGCGACCCCCTGCTCCCAAAGCAGGTGCTCTAGCCAAACTGAGCCACACCCCGGAATCCTGTTTCCCAAGACACAATCGAGATTATATTACCTGCGCCCTGCTTTGTCAATCCCCAATTCCGATTATTTTTCTCAGAAATATTATATAAATTTCAATTCCGCATCCGGCTGCACGCCGTCCTCCAGGTTCAGGATCATGTAACTTTTCCTGCGTCCTTCCTGCCGCGGATAGGACAGGCTGCCCGGATTGAGAACCAGAAGGCCGTCATGGCTTTCATCGATCTCAGGTCTGTGTGTATGTCCGTAGATCGTGATATCACAGTTGTTTGCCTCTGCATCTGCCACAAGATCTCTCGTCCCGAAGTTGACGTAGTATCCGTGTCCGTGCGCCATCAGGATCCTGTGTCCCGAAAGTTCGATGATACGGGCAGGCGGATAGTCGACAAAATAGTCACAGTTCCCCTTCACCATATAGATCGGAATATCCTCGCCTGCTGTGATCTCTCTGAACTCTTCTTCATCTTCCTGGGAGTCTCCCAGATGAAGAATCGCATCAACCGGCCACTCCCGGTCAAGGGCGATCGCAACATTCACATCGACCCCGTGTGTATCGCTGACTACAAGTACCTTCATCCATATCCCTCTTTTTCATCACTCTTCCAGACAGATGCAGTTTACACCGTTATTTCTGTAAATGCAATGATGTTGACCGGTCTTCGCACAGGAAAGTGCCTTCCCGTCACTGCAGAAGATCTCTCATAAGGCGGAATGCCTTGCCGCGATGGCTGATCGCATTCTTCTGCTGCGGACTGATCTGGGCTGAAGTCATACCGTATTCCGGAAGGAAGAAGATGGGGTCATAGCCGAATCCGTTCTCGCCGGCGATCTCATATCCGATCCTTCCTTCCATGACTCCAACGGCTGTCTTCACCGTTCCATCCGGCCACGCTGCAGCCACGGCACAGACGAATCTTGCAGAGCGCAGTTCCCCCGGTGTCCCGTCCGGTAGGCTGCCCGGACGGTCCGGATTCTCCGCCGGATTATCCTGTCCCTTCTTCCTGCAGTATTCATTTACCAGTTCTATGATTGCATGGTTCTTCGTGTCATAAGAAGTGTCTCTTCCCATATAACGGGCAGAATGAATGCCGGGTTCTCCTCCCATGGCATCCACCACAAGACCGGAGTCATCCGCCAGTGCCATCCGGCCGCTTGCCATCGCAACCGTGCGTGCCTTGATAACCGCGTTCTCTTCGAATGTGGTTCCGTTCTCTATGATTTCGACATCCACTCCCGCGTCCTTCATGCTGATGATCTCCAGACCGGGATCTGACAGGATCTGCCTGATCTCGATCAGTTTATCCGCATTCCCTGTTGCCACTACGATCGTTCCTGTCATATCTGATTCCTTTCTGCTGTTCTCAATCCTTCCCGACAATGACTTCATGCTGCGCGGTAAATACCTTCATGCAGACATTGGTTGCATACTTCTCCTGAGTGTTTTCCCAGTGTTTCCCGGTCCTGCTCAGCCAGGTCTGTCTTCCCTGCGTCGAAACCGACTGCGTATATCTGTCTTTCGCCACCTCCACTGCAACCGGCAGTCTCTCTGCGGGCGTGGAGATCCACACTGCAACCGCATACGTCTGTCCCTCCCGCAGTATGATCTCCTGCGGGATCTGTATGGTGTGGAATCCCGCAGCAGCGATCTGACCTGCGGCGAGGACACGTGCGCCGCTTCCGGATTCCTGCGCTCCCGCAGCACTGGCCAGGTCCGCTTCTTCCTTGAATTCAGGGATCAGGCAGATCCTGTACGCAGTGTACGGGCCAGTCGTATAGAAGCCGATCCCCGTCACGGACTCGGATCTCCCGGCTTCGAATACTCCTGCAAACCAGCAGGACGATTGTCCATAGCCCTGTCTGCCCAGCCATCCCAGAGAATCCTGTTCATACACCCGTTCACCGCTGTACGCCTGAGTAACAGGCCCATACACCAGTCCGCCCTTCCTGAACAGATTCCGGTCTTCATAGGATACATAGAAGATCCCATTCTCTCCGAAGTCTTCTCCCCATGTATTCTGGCAGATCCATGCACCATCCTGCTGCGGGCGGATCCGGAAGTTCTCTCTGGGGTAGGCATCGTCCCAGCCCAGAATCACTATGTCATGGTTCAGTTCCTCCACGAAGGGATCGTAGTAGGCCGCTGTATCTTCATTGTAGTAATGATATTCATCGCTGTCCGTTCGCATGCGGTCCATGGACAGCGATGACTGGGCAGCTCCGTAAGTCAGGATCATCTGCATGATCCGCCTGCGGCTCATCCCCCTCAGGAGCCGGATATCCTGCACGTGGATAGATGCCGTCAGGCCATCGGATGACAGACCGTCTGCATATGGGTCCTCGGCTTCCTCTACAGGCCCTTTCCAGTCTGCAAGGTAGGACATGATCATATAGTAATCGCCGCCGTCCTCCTGCCCGGAGATATATCCATTCTGCAGCGACATGTGATCCGGGGAGAACAGATGCGGTTCTTCCGGCAGAAGGTCTGACTCAATCGCAGAACATGCAGAGATTGCCCAGCAGGTCTCCAGATCCCCCTGGCTCCGCACCGCCGGACGTTTTCCTTCTTCCATGAGATTGTAGTATCTCGGAATCCGTACCAGCGGCATATATTCAAAAGGCGCAGCGGTTCCGGAGCATGGTGATGCGCCGGCCGCCAGCAGGGCTGCCAGCATAAGAACCGCTGTCACTCTTGCGTACTTTCCTGCCATACTCCTCCTGCTGCATCACCCAAGCGGGATCTCCACGATCTCTGCCATCTTTGTCAGGCACTGCTCGATCTGGCCTGAGATCTCCTCTGTGAGCCGTGCAGTGATCTCTGTGTTTTTCTCCTTCTCAAGGCTCTCCAGGAAGCTTGCCTTTACCTCAGGAGACAGTTTCTTCATACGGTTCTCGAAGGATGACCGGGTCACCAGCTTGCGCAGCGGCCTGGGGAGATTGATGTCCATCATACGGTTCTCAATATGCTCCTGTCCGATGAGAAGCACGCTCAGGGACAGAATGGCTCCGACGATGATTCCTTCCAGTCCTCCGGCAATCAGCGCAACGCCGCTGCCTCCGCACATCAGCCCTACCACAACGGAGATGATCGCATTGATCATCCATGTGATCTGGTCGAGGGCAAACATATCTTTCGTATCGATCCTGATATCAATATCCGTCAGTGACAGATAACTGTTCAGATTCAGTGCACGGTATGGGACATTGTGCCGCACACAGATCGGCATGGTATATTCTTCCAGCTCATACGCCACCGGACTGAGCCAGGAAGAAATGGTTTCCACCAGGATCTTCTGTGCATCCTCTCCCCTGAGAAAATGTTCGATCTCCTCTGCCAGTTCTTCATCGATCTCGGACAGGCGGCTGATCTGACCGCTGCGCCAGCGGTCGAACACATTCATGACCGGCTGCTCCATGATCGGATCCACCAGTGCATCTGCGATGCGGCGGTACAGATCT
This sequence comes from uncultured Eubacteriales bacterium, assembly GCA_900313765.1. Lineage (GTDB taxonomy): Bacteria > Bacillota > Clostridia > Lachnospirales > Lachnospiraceae > Porcincola. The sequence continues at coordinate 15,288 of OMSN01000065.1, read as the reverse complement.
CCCATATGCCCGGCAACTATGCTCTCGACAGTGCTGGTCTCTATGAGGTCGTCCACCTCTTTCCGGAAGGCACGGATATCCTCGTCGATCCTTCCGCAGTGGGCCAGCCCGCGCGCGACTGAGAATTCCGGCTGCGGAGTCGTGATCACCACTGCCTGCGGGAAGGCCTCCTGGCACCACTTTCCTATGGCGGGCAGTTTGGACACTCCGCCGGTAAGGAAGATCAGTTCCGGCCCTGTGTCCTTGATCCTGGAGCGGATCTCGGAAAGGCTTCTGCAGAATGCCTCCTTGAAGGAAGCGCCGTCCAGTCCCGGCGCCGGGGCATGCAGGATGCGGTCTGCCATCGCTGCATCCATGCGGATCGTCAGATGGTGTTCCCCTTTGTAGAGAATCCCGATACTGCGGCTGCAGGAGCGGCCTGCCCAGTAATCCTCATCTGCATAGTACTTCTCCTTCAGACGCCGTGCGGCAAACTCACAGTAATTCCGCCACGCTTCATTTTCAGCAAAGATCTGTTCGATCGCTGCTCTTTCGGGGCTTGCCTTCACACTCTCCTCCAGCAGCATCCGATCCATGATCCCGCCCCCCAGCATGACCTCGCCGGCGGTCTGCAGCTCCACTTCTCTTCCGGATTCGATAAATGCAAAATCCGTCGTGGAAGACCCGATGTCCACCACCAGTACCGGCTTGGACAGGATATCATACGCGACCTGAAGATGCTTCGACCGGCAGGCTGAGATCAGCGCAGCCCTGGACTCGGAAACGATCCGTACAGGCGGGTATCCCACATCTTCGAAGATTCTGCGATACCGCTCACGGTCAGCCTTGTTCCAGCCGGCAGGACAGCCGACGTAAAAGCAGGAATCCTCTCCCTGCACCAGACTGCCTTCCCGGATCAGCCATGACAGTACGCCTGCCGCAAATGTCCTCACGTCCTTTGCGCTCTCGGGATCCGTCAGAAACCTGCTCTTGAACCGGATCTTACGCTCCAAGACATCAGAAGCATAGCAGGCAACCTCGCCGATCAGGAGATCTCCTTCACTGCGTCTTGCAAATGCCGTAATAAAACTCGGTGCATCGCATACCGGAAGCACTTCCGGATCCTGCATCGCCTCGTCTCTTCTCAGCCTGGCAACTGCACTCTCCGCATCTCCCAGGTCAAATCCATAGTAACGTTCCATAGTTTTCCTCTGTACGCCGATTTCGCATCAGTATGTGGCCAGTCCTTTTCGCAGCAGCGTTCCGTTGTGCAGCAGGGCGGGCCGTATGGTCGCGCGGGTGCCGTCTGACGGAAGTACTTCAAACCAGCCTGCAGTGTTCTCGGAATAGTCTTCTGTATCAATCCCCCTGAAATGGAGGTAATAGCGTATGCTCTCCACCTGTTCGGCAAGTGCCTCATCCTGCGGATCTTTTCTTTTTGCGGCGTAGGCATTTTCCAGAAGTTCACAGAAAAATGCCATCTCTTCCTTTCCCAGGATATTCCCGGCCCCGGCATCGGACTGTGATTCGCTCAGCCTTGCATATTCACCTGCCTCTTCCAGGCTGTGGTCTGCCGCAAGCACAACACCCTGCAGCACGTGCCAGACCTGGGCCGGATC
>OMSN01000065.1:0-13662 GCA_900313765.1 uncultured Eubacteriales bacterium | reverse complement strand
CGTCCTGTGAGCCACCCTCCCAGCACCAGCAGCACACATCCTCCTGCCATCCAGAGCAGTGCCGGCAGACTCAGTATCTTTCCGGCCAGGGCCTGGCTGAACAGGCCGCACGCTGCCAGAACCAGTCCTGCAATCAGAGCGGCCGCCGCAGGGATCGTGATGCGGATCTTCTTTTCACCCTTCCCTGCGCTGTTCTTCTCCCAGACCTCTGTCTCATTGACAGACTCCAGGAAGGGCAGCGTGTTCCGGACGACCTGGAGCATCCCCTGCACCGCCATGGACCTGGCAGGATCCTGCGTACTCTGCGCTGCAAGGTACATCAGACGGTCTGTTTCCTTCTCCAGCACCTGCCTTGCATGATCGGATGAGCGGTCTGCCTGCAGGCTTGAACAAACCTGTCCGCGGTCACGGTCCAGCAGGCTGGCGAGCGTTTCATTGTTTTCTGTAGCCATGTGCATGTCCTCTGTATGTTGTCTGCCATCTTCAGAAAAATAAGTCGTATAACTTCTCATTGATTTTAACATTTTACCATATTTGATGGTAGAATGAACCCATAGGTTACCCACATACGGGAAAGGGAGGTGTTTCATATGGATTTCAAAGATCGTTACAATCTGTGGCTTGCAAATGTTCCGGAATCGGATCCGCTTCACAGCCAGCTCGTAGAGCTGAAGGATGATGAGGCTCAGATGCGCGAGCGGTTCTTCCAGGATATGCATTTCGGTACAGCGGGACTTCGCGGTATCGTTGGCGCAGGCACCAACTGCATGAATGTTTATACGGTAGGCAGAGCGACCAGAGGGATCGCGCAGTATATCAAAGAAGCCGGACCTAAAGCAATGGAACGCGGCGTGATCATCGCGCATGACCCGCGTCATTTTTCAAAAGAATTCTCCCGTCTGGCTGCATGCATCCTTGCCAGGGCCGGAATCCGCGTCTATGCATTTCCGTCGCTGCGCCCGACACCTGAGCTCGCATGCCTGATCCGCGTCTTCGGTACGGTGTCCGGCATCAACATCACAGCTTCGCACAATCCGAAGGAATATAATGGGTATAAAGTCTACTGGGAGGACGGCTGCCAGGTCAGCGCAGACGTTGCGGACGGCATGACCGTCAAGATTGATTCGCTGGATTATTTCACCGACGGAGACGTAGATTATTCGGAATATGACAAACTGGTTGAGGAAGGCAAGATCACGATCCTGGGAGAGAAAGAAGACCGCATCTACCTGGATATGGTTGAGAAACTTGCGATCCATGAAGGCGACGAGCTGGATCTGACGATCCCGATCGTCTACACACCGCTCAACGGTGCAGGCTCTATCCCCTTCTCCACCATGATGAAGGAGAGAGGCTTCCAGAACTTCCACATGGTGGAAGAACAGCGCTATCCGGATCCGGACTTCACGACAGTCGGCTATCCGAACCCGGAAGACACCAAGGCGTTCCGGCTCAGTGAAGAGCTGGGCAAAAAGATCGGCGCCGAACTGCTGATGGCTACCGACCCGGATTCTGACCGTTTTGCGATCGAACTGCTGTCCGACGACGGGACCTATGTTCCGCTGAACGGCAACCAGACCGGCTATCTTCTTGTGAACTACATTCTCGAGGGCCACAAGGATGCAGGCACCCTGCCGGAGAAAGGCGCTATGGTGAAATCTATCGTCACTTCCACACTGACGACGGAGATCGCTGAAGCTTATGGCGTAAAGATGTTCGAGGCTCTGACCGGTTTCAAGAACATCTGCGGCCGCATCCCCTATCTTCAGGAGAACGGATACACCTATCTGTTCGGATATGAGGAGTCCGTCGGTTATGCCGCATGCCCCGAGATCCGTGACAAAGACGGCATCAGTGCCGGTATGCTGGTAGCAGAGGCTGCTGCTTATTACAAGAAACAGGGCAAGACGCTCTTCCAGGTCCTGGAGAATCTGGCCGAGAAATATGCCGCCTATGCCGAAGACGAGCCGAATCTGGTCCTGAAGGGCATCGAAGGTGCCGAGAGGATCAGCCGCATGATGGAAAGCGTCCGCAGGAATCTTCCGAAGGCTGCCACCGTTCCGGAAACTGCAGTCCAGCCAAATCCGGACGGAAGCTGGGACAGCGTCGCAGGCTACAAGGTTGTGAAAGTCATTGACTACAAAGACGGCTACGAGGATATCCCCGCTTCCAACGTGCTTCGCTTCTTCCTGGAGAACGGCACCTGGTTTGCGATCCGTCCGTCCGGCACCGAGCCGAAGATCAAGTTCTACTTCTACTCCAGGCAGGACAACCGCCAGAAAGCTCTCGAAGTCAATGCAGCGATCCGCGATGCAGTCCTCGAGACCATCAAGGCTGTCGAATAAGGGATCATCAGCGGCGTGCCAATGCCAGGCAAAGAGAACCGTACACAGTCATAAAACTCCCGGCCGGGTATCACACCGGCCGGGAGCTCTGTATTCAGGATTCATTTTATTTTATCATCTCCTCTGCCATCTGCAGGATCTCATCGGTGGTGAACGCCTTCTCTCCCGCGCAGACTGCATAGGAATAATCAGAGTCCGTCCAGACTGCGGCGGACCAGCTGTTTTCCTTCTCGCCGTGAAGCGTCACCTGCGTCCCGTCTGCAAGGCGGACCGTCTTTTCTTCCGCGTATTCATTGTAGTCACCGCTGATATCATCGTTCCCGATGGCTTTACGGATCCGGTAGCCTTCCGCGTCCTCTTCATCCGCAAAGATGACTTCCAGCATCTCGCCTTCCATCACCCGGTAAAGAAGATGATCATACGGAGCAGCTGCATCCGGAACATGGAAACCGAAACCTGCGATCTCCTCAGCCTCTTTCAGAGTCTCCGCGTCAATAAACGGATTCGCGATCTGGACTGCCTCATTTTCTGCACTCGCAGACAGAAGGGGCGCTTCTTCGGCAGAATCTTCAGCAGCCTCTCCGACAGTTCCTCCCGCAGCTTCGGCTGCATCTTCTGCCTCTTCCAGCACTTCGTCAGAGAACTGCATACCTTCAGGTGCGGGAACCTCGTCATACGCATCCGGCTCATACAGTTTCTCACTTTCCGCCAGTGTCGTGACCTCGGACTTCTGCGCGGGCTGCTTCGCCGGGTGGTGAAGTACCACATAGCTCCCGACGATCATGACGGTCAGGCAGGCGGCAGCGGTCAGGGCCCACCTGCTGTACTTATTTACCTTCCGGCTGACAGATGTTCCTCTGACAGCGCTTCCGCTCTGCGGCTCTTCCATCGCCTCTGCAATAAAACGGTCATCTATATCGGTAAATGAACGCAGCAGTCTCTGTGCCTGCTCTTTTTTCTCTTCATTGCCGTTCATATACTCACCCCTTCCGCCTCCAGATACTGTCTGAGTGTCGTGCGGCTGCGGAGCAGCGTCATCTTAACCCGGCTCTCACCCAGACCATACATCTGCGCGATCTCCTTTACACTGTCCCCGAACCAGTAGCGTCTCAGAAAGACTTTTCTTGCAGTCTCTGTCTGCCCTTCCAGAAAACGGTTCAGGACATCACGCGTCTCTATCGGCAGTTCCATGCCGCCTTCTGACGGGATGCACTCTTCCAGTTCATCCAGGATCAGCGGGATCTGTGAACCGCCTCTCTTCAGCGCATGTTCCCGCTCATAACGGTCCAGAGCAAGATTCCTTGCGATCTTTCCCAGAAACGCACTCAGGATGTTCGGGCGCTGGGGCGGCATGCTGTTCCACGCCTTCATATATGTATCATTCTCACACTCGTCTGCATCTTCATGGAGTCTGAGAATCTTCATGGCGATCGAATAGATCAGCCGCCCGTACCGGGTTTTTGTTTCCGTGATCGCGTCCTGGGACCTTGCCCAGTACAGATCAATTATCCGGCTGTCTTCCATGGGTAGCCTCCCTTACTGTCTTACGTCTCTATAGACGGAACTTCCTGTCAAAAGGTCACAGGAGCTGGGGTTTTTCCAGCAAAAAACGGTCTTTCATACATCATACCGTATAAAAGACCGTTTTCACGATAATCTTTATTAAGATCCCCTTGCTTTTCTGTCACTTCTTTACAAAGCGGCCATACTGGGAGCGGCACATAACCTTGGCATACCCATTTGCATAGGTATCCTCGCTGGACGCGAGAGGCGCGGTAAGTTCGAATCCGGTCTTCCCCGAGAACAGCATGACGCAGTCGGACCCTCCGAACAGGAAATAACCAAGCTCATCACCCTTGTGTATACGCTCGCCGACTTTGATATTATCGGTGAAATGAACACTGGATACCTGCCCCTGTGCAACCGGCAGGACCGCGCACAGTCCATAATCATCGGTTTCAATGATCACGCATCCGCGGGTCTCATAGGACTGCCATCCTGCGAAACAGGATTCCAGAACATACATCCCTCTCTCCGGCTCCCAGGTCGTGATCCCGCCCACAGCGTCCGGATTGCCGATCACGTAGGCTGCCAGCACCTTGCCGGATACCGGAGTGTGACATCTGTGGTAATCATCAAAGTTATAAAACGTATGTGTCAGGGTTCCTCCGTTGAATTCGGACGCATAGGGAGCGCCTTCTTCTCCCAGCAGATCCGCGGCACTGAAGAATGAGGATGTCTTGATCAGTACACCGTTCTCATCATATACATCACCGGAGCAGAATCTCCCCTGCTCATCGATCTCCCAGGTTCCCTGCGGAAGAGAATCCCCCGGAGCGGCAACTATGCTGTCATCATCCGGAGATGCCAGCGGCCGGACCGTGTCCGTGTCGCTGAGCTTTCTGGAGAAGAAATCATTGAAGGAATGCCAGTTTGAACGGTCCTCAAACCATCCCTGGTCCAGATGCCAGGTAGGATCCTTGTAGAGGGATTCATAATACTCATCCTTCCAGGATGCCTCTGAATCCATATAGACCTTCAGAGCATTGTTGTAATCCTTCAGCCAGTGATAGATCGGCTCAAGGAACTGCACAGACGGTCTGAATTCAAGTTCCTCTTCCAGCTCCGGGAGTGGTCTGTCCAGCAGATAATAGATATAGAGACAGCTCTGATCCGTTTTCGTGACAAAGTTCTCAAAGCACTCTTCCGGAAGATAGGCCCACGGCATAACCGTCTGGGTAAAATCAATAAAATCATAGAACTGTTCCAGACTGCGGACCGGATTCTTCACCGGATCCGGGTTCTCCTCGGCCGCAAAGCAGATCGACTGTTCGACCAGACGTTTCAGCCGTTCGTCACAATCCAGCAGTTCCTTCAGTTGCATTGTAATCTGCGTGTGTTTCTTCATGCTATGTTTCATTCCACTTCTGTATTTTCAGTCAGCCGAACAAAGATATCACAAAAAAACACTGCAGACAAGCCATTTCATCGGAAATGTCGTGTCGGATCTTATTTACAGGACATACTTGTACATGAATACGATGTGGCACAGACTTCCGGCCAGTACAAAGAGGTGAAAGATCTCATGGCTTCCGAAGTTTTTATGTCTGCTGTTGAACAGCGGAAGTTTCAGAGCGTAGATCACACCGCCGATGGTGTATATGATGCCGCCTCCTGCCAGCCAGGCCATCGCCGCCGGTTCAAATGCTCCGATCAGCGGCTTCATGATGATCACGCAGGACCATCCCATCGCAATGTATATGACCGAAGAAAACCACTTCGGGCAGGTGATCCAGCACATCTTGACAAATATGCCCATCACTGCGAGAGACCAGATCACAATAAGCATGAGATTCCCGCTGCTGCCATGCAGCGTCAGCATGCAGACCGGAGTGTAGGTCCCTGCGATCAGAACGAAGATCATCATATGATCCGCTTTCTGAAAATAGCGAAGCGTCCTCTTCGGGACAACCACGGAATGGTATATGGTACTTGCCGAATACAGCGCGACAAGGCTCAGCAGAAAGATCACTGCTGCCGTCACACTTGTGACCGATGTTCCCACTGCCTTTGTAAGAAGCGGTATCGCCGCGATCAATGCCATTATGATCCCTGCTGCATGTGTGATAGCGCTTCCCGGTTCTCTGATTGATACTGACATGTTGATATCCCCCTTCACAGATCCTGCCTCATCCCCTTGTCGGCAGGTTTTATAACTGCTTTATGTAGTTTTTGATACTACTTATTGTATATCAAGATGCTACATCAAACAGTTGAATCTGTCAACCCCTTCTGTGAAAGGCGCACTGGCACATCAGCGAAATGCACACTGACACATTACAACAGCGCTTTCAGTATATTCAGGACAGCATCTTCCCTCATGGGTCCGATCACTTCATCAGCAGCCTCTTTCACTTCATCCCTTGCATTTTCCACCGCATAGCTGTGTCCTGCCAGTTTCAGCATACCGATATCATTGCCATTGTCACCGAAAGCGATTGTCTCCTGCATGGAGATCCCAAACTTCTCCTGAACCGTCCCGAGTGCAGTCCCCTTATCCACGCTTTTGACAACCAGGTCTACCCAGTGGGTGCCTGCTGCCATCACATTGAGTTCACCACTGTAACTGCTGCTCAGTTTTCCGGCATACTCAGCGGCATCGGAAGATACAAACATGGCAGTTTTCAACACCGGTGTTCCAACAGATGACAGATCTTCGCAGCGGTGAAGATTGACCCTGTAGCCATCATGGATCCACCGGAACATTTCTTCGTTATCCGTATCCGTATAAACACAGTCCGGATGATCCGTGAGAATGATATCCGGGTTCACTTCCCGCATATCCTTCAAGGCACGCAGATAGGTCTCATAAGGAATCTCTCTGAGACAGAGCGGCTTGCCTTTCCACATCACACAGGAGCCATTGCCTGCAAGGATCACGATGTCATCCTTCACAGGTCCCAGCAGCTTGGCAATGCTTGAGTAATGCCTGCCGCTGGATGCAGCAAACAGAATCCCTTTGTCGCTCAGTTGACGTATCACGTCATAGTATTCCGGATTCAGGTCAAATGTTCCCTCCGGAAGCAGGGTTTCATCAAGGTCCGAAGCAATCAGTTTTATCATTATTATCTCCCTCTGACATGAAGAAGGGGCCGGTTTCTGCCAGCCCCTTCCGATCTTTGTGTACTCTCACTTATCAAAACAGCCGGATCATCTCAGGAATTTCGGTCCGATATAACCAACGATCCCGTTGTATTCGATCTTGTCCCAGCCTGCTTCCAGGCCATAGAACAGAACCGTTTCACCGCCGTACAGTCCGCCGATCACGTTGTCACCGTAATCCGGATAGCTGCGGATATTGCATGCACTGACCACTGTGCGGTATTCCGGTTCCGGAGCCGGCGGCGCTACCGGTACAACTTCCTGCTGCGCCACGACATCAACCGCACTGCTGCTGTCTGTCACAGATCCGTCTGCCGGCTGGATCAGGCCATTCGAATTGTCCGTGACGCCTGTGTTCATGGTGCCGGTATTCGTAGTGCCGGTGTTCGCAGTACTTCCTGTGTTAATTGTCGGGAAAACAGATCCGGTATTTACAACTCTTCGATATGTGCCGATCGTGTTGCCTGTATCGATGTTTGTTACAGAAGCACGATTCCCGCTGGTAGAAGATCCGCCGGTTACCAGCACTGTGACACGGGCAGAACTGCCTGTATTGGTCACGATAATGTTTCCGGTTGTGACACGGCTCTCAGTCTCGGTCTCTTCCTCCGCACCCACTCCTGCAAGCGTTGCAGCCGTAACCGGCTTCTTGCTGTCAGAACTTGTGTGGACTGTTCTTTCGGTAGAACTTGTGGTCATCAATCCGGAGTGCCTTTCAGAGGTCTTCTCCGTAACCTCCTCTTCGGCCTTCTCGGTTATCTTCTCTGTGACTTCTTCTTCGGCCTTCTCAGTCACTTTTTCAGTGACTTCCTCTTCGGCCTTCTCGGTCACTTTTTCAGTGACTTCCTCTTCAGCCTTCTCGGTCACCTTCTCTGTAACTTCCTCTTCGGCCTTCTCGGTCACCTTCTCTGTGACTTCCTCGGTCTGCTTCTCAGTAACCTTGTCAGCGGCTTCCTCCGTCACCTCTTCAGTGACTTCCTCGGTCTGCTCCTCAGTGGTTTCCTCCACTGCCTGCTGCGTCTGCGTTTCCGTGACAGTCTCTTCCACAGTCTCTTCAGCAGCATCTACCGCCTTTGTCTCTTCGGCAACAGTTTCCGGCGTGCTCTCCTGCGTCACTTCTCCGGCACTCTCGTCAGCAGCGTCTTTGCTCTGTTCCTGCTGTACAGGCTGTGAGGTCTCGCCTCCTTCAGAGAGGATCACGATCGCTTCTTCCGTCTCCTTCTCCGTTTTCACGGCAGATGCCGAGCCGGACTGATTCATATTCCTGTTATTGCGGTTCATATTGCTGTCAAGCAGCCTTGAGAACATGGAGATCGCAGCAATCGCGACAATAAGTGCAGCCAGTAAAATAAAATAGCGAAGACGATCCGAGAGCCATTCCCGGAACACATCCCCGCCTTTGTTTCTATTTCCAGATGAATTGAGCATAATAAACCTCCCCTTACAAACTCCCCCTATCCTGTTCATAATAATAGATTTTCCTCTAGTCTTCAAGCCTTTTGTTGCCTGTATCCGACGGGTTGTGGTAAGATAAAGCAGTTGTATGCCGACATAGGGGGACAAGGGGGATAAGAATGGATAGAGACGACCGCAGAGATTATTCCTTTATGAGTGAAGAGGAGATGGAAGAAGCTGCCCGCAGACGCAGGGCAAGAAGGAAAAAAGACCACCAGCTGAAGGTGCTGGTCACAACGGTCCTGATTCTGTGCCTCGTATGTGTTGCAGTTCTTGTGTATGCCTGGTTCCTGGTTCCGAGAGATGCAGATCTTCCCTGGCCGAAGTTTCTGGGAGCCCGGCCGCAGCTGAAGATCGGTACGACCGATGACACCAAGAAGGAAGGCAATCCTCTTGTCAATGCAATCGAGAACCAGTTTGCCGCACAGACAGAAAAACAGCCCGTGACGGAAACAGCTCCGGCCCCGGTCATCCCGGAAACAGAGAAACAGACAGAGATCGAAACAGAGGCCCCGGCAGGTTCACAGGATCCGAGCGCACAGCAGATGATCTCGGAGGCGCAGCTTCTGGCAGCCGGCTATGACTATGACGGAGCTATCGCGAAGCTGATGAGTATCTCCGGATATGATACCGATGCCTCCATACAGCAGATGATCACAGACTACACAAGTCAGAGGGATGCGTGCGTTCCGGTTGAACCCACAACCGTGCCGCACATCTTCTACCACTCACTGCTGAACTCCACCTCGAAGGCATTCGATGTGGAAAGACTCGGTCAGGGTGCAGTGGATGGATACAACGCATGGATGGTCACTGTGGATGAGTTTGATCAGATCACGCAGCGGCTCTATGATGCAGGATATGTATACGTACGTCTCCGTGATCTTGTCACACAGACAACAGATGAAGACGGAACCGTTCATTTTGCTCCCAATACGGAGCTGAAGCTTCCGGAAGGAAAGAAAGCGATCGTCCTGTCCATCGATGACCTGAGCTATTATCACTCCTATGAAGCAGCAAGTTTCCCGGAGAAACTCGTGCTGGATGACAATGGAGAAGTCAAATGCCTCTACACAGACGCAGCAGGCAACACTTCCATTGGTGATTACGATGTTGTTCCCAGACTGAACAGCTTCCTGAAAGAGCATCCGGACGGTGCCTATCACGGAGCCCGCGGACTTCTGGCCATGACCGGTTACAACGGTGTCTTCGGTTACAGGACGGATACCGACTATCTCCTTCAGGAGAACCTGATGGAGGATCAGCGTGCATGGCTCGATTCACATCCGGACTACAACTACGATCAGGATGTCGCAGATGCAACCGCCATCGCAGACGCGCTGAAAGAAGAAGGATGGGAATTCGCATCCCACACCTGGGGACATCTGTCCGTCACTGACAAGAGTGTGGAAACCCTGCAGACAGACAACGAGAAATGGGTCGCAACGGTCGAGCCGATCGTCGGACCGGTTGATACGATCATCTTCGCTCATGGAAATGACATCGGCAGCTGGGAAGGTTATGACGGAAATGAAAAATACGCGTACTACAACTCCGTCGGATATCATTTCTACTGCAATGTAGACGGTTCCGTTCCATACTGGGTGCAGATCACAGACCGGTATGTGAGACAGGGCAGAATCGATGTCGACGGATACCGCCTGTACCTTGCGGCGAACGGTGAAGATTCCTCCCTCAGCCAGCTGATCAATCTGGACGGTGTCTTCAATGAGAACCGCCCCACTCCGGTGGTCGCAAACGGCGAGGGCTGAGCCGGTCATAAAGAGTCATCAGGAACAGAAAACGTCCGGGTCTGACCGTTAAGGATCAGACCCGGACTTCTTTATGCTCATTATCATCTTACAGGATCATTCTTTTTTCTTGTCTTTTGTGATGGACTTTGCCGCGGCAGCAGCTGCGTCTCTCTTGCTTCTCCTTCTCTCAAGCCACACCAGAACGCCGTCCCGGATGATGTAATCCAGTATGGCCGCAATGGGAATGGCAAGAAGAATGCCTACAACGCCCCACACTCTCCCGAATACGATCAGTGCCATAAGGATCCAGATCGACTGGACTCCAAGCTTGCCTCCGAAGAGTTTCGGCTTGATGATATAACCGTCAACCGTCTGAAGGATGATCGTAAAGATCAGGAATCCAAGGGCATACAGCGGATTGATCAGAAGCAGGATCAGGCCGCCGATCACCGCACCGAGGATAGGGCCGAAAGTCGGCGCCAGGTTTGTGACACCAACGATTACCGAGATCAGAGGCACATACGGATATCCGGCGATCAGCATAAACACGGCATTGGTCAGTCCGATGATCAGACCATCCAGCAGGTCAAACAGAATGAACTGGATCATGATCTCGTTGCACCGTCCAAGGAAATCATAGGACCTGCGATAAGAGTTCTCATTGATCAGTGCTCTCCACAGGCGTTTGAGTCCCGCCAGGAGGCTGTCCTTGCCAAGCAGGATATAGACTGCAATGATTGTCGAGATAATGCCGTTAAAGATGTCCACGCCATAGGAAATCGTGGTGTTGAGGATCCCGTTCAGGCTTCTCGGCAGCATGTCTGTCAGCGAACCCATCATATCCTCCACAGAACTGGTGAGGCCGGATATATCCACATTGTGTTCTGCCGCAAATGCCTGCAGCTGCGCAAGCATGGCGTTGAGAGACTTGACATAGGAACCCAGGTTCTCGATAAACATCCGGACGCTTGACACCAGCTGCGGGATCATTGCCACCAGGAGAATCACAACGAACAGGATCAGCAGAACCATTGTGATCACAACACCAAGTCCCCGGGCTGCCTTGCGTTTCATCTTGTAGAAAACCCTGTTCTCCCAGAATTTGACCATCGGATCCAGCACATAGGCGATCACGATCCCGATCACAACCGGTGAGATATAGTGATAAAACGCCTTAAAGGCATCCCATACAAATGAAATGTGTGACAGTACAAGGAACAGGACCACTCCCACGCAGATCGCGAAGGTATAAGCCGCCCATGGCGCATCCAACTGTTTTTTGATGGCTCTCCACCAATTTCTCATAACATTCGCAGCTCCACATCCATTTTCATACAAACAGAATACCTGTTTATTTTATCACACAGAGTCTCTTTCTGCCATGCTGTGCAGCAGAAATCGCAGAATGATGCATATGACAGCAACAGCTGCAATGCACAGGCCAAGAAGCTGCAGGATGGGGGTTCGGTCGCCGGTCCCTGGTATCGATCCGACAGACCTCTCCTGCGCATCTTTCTTCAATTCGTCATCCGTGACTGTCAGACTGACCCGGATCGTATCAAGCGTCTGGTCCCGGTAACTGCAGTCGCATTCAAACTTCTCTGTATTCAGCTGATAGCCATTCGGCGCCTTGGTTTCCTGGACATAATACCTGGCATTCGGAAGATCCGCGTTAAATATCACCTTGCCGCCTTTCCCGCTTACTGCCTTCGCCAGGGCAGTCCCTGCCTTTACCAGGAGACGTCCCCTGCCTTTTCCGTCTTCACTTCGCGCATAGATATCTTCTCCGGCATACAGTGTAAACTGTGCCCCTTTCAGTGGAGTCTTTTTCCGGCTGCTGCTGGTTTTAATAACCTGGACCTCAACTTTTTGTCTCGGATCTTCTATCTTCAGGTCCTTCAAAACGACCGGGGCTGTACCGTCCGTCTTCAGTTCCACCTCATAAGTCTCTTCTGTAAGGACACTCCCGTAAGGTGCCGTGATCTCCCTGACTGTATACTTCCCGGTCGGCAGTTCTTCCGAAACCGCCTCTCCGCTGCTGTCTGTCGTCAGGCTCGCTGCGCGCTCTCCTTTGTGATAGAGAATCACAGGACTGCCGTTTTCATAACCTTCTGCATCTCTTCTGAAGATGTCTTCCGCTGCCCGGATCTCAAAAACCGCCCCGGCAAGTCCCCGGTTCTGATAAATGAATCTCTTTCCATCGAAGCTGGTCAGCATCGGTCCTGTCTTGACGATCCGGATCTTTCCCTGCACCTTCTGGTCTTTCAGCGTAACTGTGCTCTGCGGTACCTCCGGGTTGTTTTCTGTAATATGAACCAGGAATTCCTCTGAAGGCAGATGATCCTCCGGGACGGTAGTTTCCCTGACAAGATAAGTACCATAAGGGAGCGGAACCGACACCGCCTGTCCCTGTTCGTCTGTAAACATTTCCGCTGATCCGTCAGCGCACAGGGCAACCGGCAGTGTTCCGGATGTATCATAGGAATCCCCATTCTTCTTCAGAGAACTGACAAGCCATGCCGTGAATCCCGCCCCTGCCAGCGGCACAGGGTCACTGCCCTCCTTCACAGAGAGTTTGATCACAGAAAACGGCTGCTTCCTGACCTGTTCCGTCACCGGAACATCTACCCTGACCGTAGCAGTATTGCCGTCTGCATACAGAATATCTACTGCATATTCTGTATCATCCAGCAGATAACCCTCCGAAGCTTCGATCTCCTTCACATAATACTTTCCCAGTGAAAGTTCATCCCAGCAGATCGTTCCGTTCTCATCCGTCTGCGCGGAGGAGACCATGTCTCCTGCCTTGAAAAGGACCTGGCCGCTCTGATCCGGATGAAGGATATCTTCTCTTGCATATAAACCGTACACCGCACCGGACAGAACCGCATCGCCCTGAGTTTTCCTGTTCCCGGATTCCTGCGATGGATCCGCTGTCTCCGCCTCTGTTTCACTTCCCGCGGACACTTCATTTTCTGCAGAAGAGCCCAGTTCCCTGTCCGTTTTTCTGAGCAGGATCTTCCCGGATACAGGATCATTCCGGAAAGTATATGTCAGTGTCTGTTTGACGTCGCTCCCCGCATCCATGCTGACGACTGCCGGCATCTTCTCAGTTGTGTTCAGCAGATATCCGGCCGGCGCCACATCTTCTTTCACGTAATAGTTCAGGCCGATCGTCAGTGCATGCGTAAATGCTGCCTTTCCGTCAGATCCGGTCATCACACTCTCGATCTTCTCATCTTTCCTTCGATGTGTTCCGTCCGCCTCCTGCATATCCTCTGCCGCATACAGGCCAAATACAGCCCCCTGCAGTCCATTTCCGCTGGAGCTGTCCACCTTGCAGGGTGTTACTGTGACCTCCGGGGTGAGCCTCGCACTCAGCTCAGCCTTGTTTTCTCCATCGACTCCCTCGCCGAAGATGAGCCCCAGATTCTGTGTATCCGAAT
>OMSN01000143.1 GCA_900313765.1 uncultured Eubacteriales bacterium | reverse complement strand
AATGGATCGAGATCCGGAAAGGCGGAGATTTCGCCGCCATCAGTGAACGATATGCAGTAAGCCCGGTGATTGCCAGGATCCTGCGAAACCGTGATATCACATCCGACGCAGATATTCGAAGATTCCTGTACGGAACACTGCGTGACCTGGATGACCCTGCATTGCTTGACGCCGCGATGGAAGCAGTCCGTCTGCTGCATGATAAGGTCCGATCCGGTTCTAAGATCCGTATCATCGGCGATTATGATGTTGACGGGATCTGCGCCACCTATATCCTGTTTGATACGCTGCGAAAGGACGGCGCATGCATCGATTATGAAGTACCGGACCGCATACGTGACGGATTCGGGCTGAATGTCCGCCTGATTGAAGACGCCTGCGATGCAGGTGTGGATACGATCCTGACCTGTGACAACGGAATCGCTGCGACTCATGCCGTTGCAAGAGCGAAAGAACTGGGGATGACAGTCATCCTGACAGATCACCATGAACCAAACTTTCATGAAGACGAAGAGGGGAGAAGAGAATACCTGCTCCCCGAGGCGGACATCATCGTCGATCCGAAGAAACCCGGATGCATGTATCCCAACAAAGACCTGTGCGGAGCTGCTGTTGCCTGGAAGCTGATGCATCTGTATGAATGCATGTACATGATGAAACGGGGAGAAAATGTGCTTCCCGTGGAGGATTGTCCCCTTACGCTGCGCCATCTTCCCTATGCTGCGATTGCGACCATTACAGATGTGATGAAGCTGACCGGTGAGAACCGCATTCTTGTGCAGAAAGGACTGGCGATGCTGCCAGGGTGTACGGATGCCGGTATCCGTGCCCTGATCGCGCAGACAGGGATCTCCGGCAGGCCGCTTCGCTGTTATGATATCGGATTTATTCTGGGACCGTGCCTGAATGCAGGCGGTCGTCTGGACTCAGCTATGAGATCGATCGCACTTCTTGCTCAGGAGGATCCGGTCACTGCCATGCATATGGCCTCTGAACTGGCGCAGCTGAATACCGAGCGGAAGAATATGACACAGGAAGGTACTAAGCAGGCCTGCCTGCAGATTGAATCGGGCAGTTTCCTGCAGGACAGGATCCTGATCGTATATCTTCCCGGTATCCATGAATCAGTTGCAGGGATCATTGCATCCAAGATCAAGGACAATTACAACAGACCTGCCATCATACTCACGGACTCCGAAGATCCGGAACTGATCAAGGGAAGCGGCCGCTCCACTGAGGCGTACAACATGTTTGAAGGCCTGACCGCCATCAGCGACCTCTTTGTAAAATTCGGCGGACACGCCATGGCTGCCGGGGTGACACTCAGGAAAGACCGCCTCGCAGAGCTCAGACATCGAATCAATGACAACTGTACGCTTACGGATGAAGATCTGATCAAAAAGGTCCGGATCGATATGCGTCTTCCATTTTCGTATGTCACAGAAGACTTCGTGGAGTCCCTCCATATTCTGGAGCCATTCGGTCCCGGAAACCGGGGGCCTTTATTTGCCCAGAGCAATCTGAAAGTACTGCAGATGCGCGTATTGGGAGAAAAGCGCAATGCTGTCCGCCTTCTCCTGGAGGATAATGGTACGCGGATGGATGCACTGTGGTTCGGAGATGCCGGCGTGATGGAAGAATACCTGACGCAGAAAGCAGGAGCCCAGGCAATGGCAAGGCTGAAAATAGGCGCAGACAATGACCTGCGTCTGGCAGTGACATATCAGCCTCAGATCAATGAATACCGCGGTGTGAGAAGTGTGCAGATCCACATTGTAAACTATCAGTAAACCGGGTACTTTATTTGCTAATTCGGGATATCTATGATATTCTCAAAATAGTTTTTTCGAGATGGAGAGGAATATATGACAAGTAAACAGAGAGCATATCTGAAGAGTCTGGCTTCCAAAGAAGATCCGGTCGTCCAGATCGGCAAGGAGGGTCTGACCCCTGAGAATACGGATGCCATGAAAGAAGCTCTGGCAGCCAGAGAACTGATCAAGGTCGCAGTCCTGCAGAACTGTTTTGATGACATCCGGCAGATGGCGGAAACCGCTGCCGAGAGAACCCGTTCCCAGCTGGTACAGGTGATCGGGCGCAGGTTTGTCCTTTATAAAGAGGGCAAGGATGATAAGAAGAAGATCATTCTCCCGCCCGCATCCAGGAAAGCATTATGACGGATAGAAGGAAAGTCGGCATCATGGGAGGGACTTTTGATCCCATCCATATGGGTCATCTGATCCTCGGCGAGAGTGCCTGGGAGCAGTTTGGTCTTGAGAGGGTTCTGTTCATGCCTTCCGGCAATCCACCCCATAAGAAAGACCGGCATGGCGCCACCAATGAGCAGAGAGTGGAGATGGTGCGCCTTGCGATCGCATCCAACGAACATTTTGAACTGTCCCTGGCGGAAATGCATGAACAGGGATATGTATATACCAAAGAAACGCTCAGACGTCTGCGTGCGCAGAATCCTGACACAGATTATTATTTTATCATAGGAGCTGATTCCCTCCTGTCCTTCGACACATGGATGTGTCCGCAGGAGATCTGTGACCAGTGTATTCTGGTTGCGGCAGTCCGGGACCGGATGAGCGTGAAAGAACTGGACTTTCAGATCGAGCAGCTGAAGAAGCGGTACAACGCCGATATCAGGAAGCTGGAGAGCCCGAATCTGGATATCTCATCCCATACGATCCGGTCAAGATACAGCGGGGGTGAGAGCATCCGATACTACGTTCCCGATGCAGTTAGAACATACATACAGAACGAGGATATCTATGGAAACTGCTAATCTTCTTAAACTGCAGAGAAAAATGAAAAAGGAACTGGATGCGGACCGGTATCGTCACACCCTTGGTGTGATGTATACGGCAGCTTCCCTTGCCATGTGCTATGGGGAAGATATCGAACGGGCCCAGATCGCCGGACTGCTCCACGACTGCGCCAAATGCATCCCCAATGAACGCAAGATCAAAATGTGCCGTGACTACGGACTGGAGATCACCAAGGTGGAAATGGATGCGCCGTATCTTCTGCATTCCAAGCTGGGAGCCCATCTTGCGAAAGTGAAGTATGGGATAGATGACGATGACATACTCGGTGCCATCATGTGGCATACCACCGGCCGTCCGAATATGACCACTCTGGAGAAGATCATTTTTATCGCTGACTATATTGAGCCGGCCAGATGCAAAGCGCAGAGCCTTCCTGAAGTCCGTCAGATGGCCTTCCACGATCTGAATATGACTGTCTGCAGGATCCTGGAAGACACACTTCATTATCTGGATTCAGGCAAAGCAGAGATCGATCCGATGAGCCGCAGTGCCTACCGGTATTACCACAATCTGTTTTTCGAGACAGAGGATAAAGGAAACTCACTGACTGTGTAAGCAAACCGTTAACGTTGATTGATTTTCAAAAGGGAGAATGGGAGAAAGAATATGGCAGATACAAGATCCAGAAAAATGGCCAGCCTGGCCTATCGTGCCCTGGAAGAGAAGAAGGCGGATGACATTAAGGTCCTTGATATCGAGAATGTCAGTACACTGGCTGATTACTTCATCATCGCATCCGGCAAGAACCACAATCAGGTCCAGGCGATGGCAGATGCAGTAGATGAAGCGCTGGGCAAGGCAGGATACCTTCCGAAACAGACAGAAGGTTACCGCAATGCAAACTGGATCCTCCAGGATTATGGCGATATTGTCATACATATCTTTGATACTGAGAACCGTCTGTTCTATGACCTGGAGAGGATCTGGAGAGACGGCACTGCGACATCGATTGAGGAATTGGAGGAAGAGAAGGAATAAATGGCTATCGACAATCATTTTCTGCTGAAAAAAGTAATACAGAAGGATCAGCTGATCGCTGCATTCTGCGGGTCCACCAATATGCCTTTCGTATTCTGCGATCCGGTCAGTTTTGAAGACCAGGTATGGATCTTCGCAGATGAAGACGGCTTCAAAGAATTCGCACAGCGCTTTTCCGGAAAGAAGATTCCCATGAGGGGCGTTGCGATCGGGAAGAAGAACTATTCCGCATTTTTCGGATCCCTTCTTCCGATCGGCATCACGGAAGTCGTTTTTACCGAGAACGGGGCGAGCGCCGCGATACCGCTGGATCAGTTTGTGAAAAAACAGGATATGTCCAATGTTCCTGAATTCCGCCGTCCGCTTGAGAACCCTGCGCTTCAGCTCACCGGGCTGTACCTGATGCAGGAAGCCAGAAGACAGGTTCCCAATGAAGAGAAAGATGATTTCCAGAGCCTCAATGAAGAGTTTCTGGTCAATCTTGCCCGCTCCCGTTTTATGATGCCCATCGAGGTCAAGGGCGGTGCAGGAAATGTGGAGCAGAAGATTCGCAGCGGACAGATCGGATTCGTCAATCTGAATATGAAGAACGGGGATACCTATCGTCCGATCTTCTCCGACAGCTTTGAGTTCAACAAATTCAAACAGAAAAAGAATTTCCAGGCACTGACGATCCCCTTTGCAGGATTAAAGCAGGCCATGCCGAAGAACGTGAAGGGATTTCCTGTCAAAGCTCCTGTCAAAGCACCGCTCGCATCCGGACATTCCAAGATCACGAAGATGCCCGGGACCACGGATCAGTCATAATCAGGACTCATCAACACGGATCATAAACAGAAACAGATCAGAAAGATACCGGCGCAGCCTCGAGAGGACTGCGCCGGTTTTATTATCTATATTCTCTATCTGATAAAATGAATAGGCTGCAGGGTACAGTCAGCGCATCAGCCGGAATACCCCGAACACCTTGCCCAGGATCTGAAGGTCACCGTTGACAAGGATCGGATCCATGGAATCATTCTCCGGCTGGAGACGGACATGCCCTTTCTCCCTGTAGAAAGTCTTGACTGTCGCAGAATCCTCTACCAGAGCAACCACAACATCACCATTGCGGGCGTCACTGCGCTGTTCCACAAGGACAAGGTCACCGGAATTGATGCCGATATTGATCATGCTGTCCCCTTTGACCTTCAGCATGAAAGTCTGCGCATTGGGCATATACTCAGCAGGAATGGGGAAATAGTTCTCAATATTCTGTCTTGCAAGAATCGGAACGCCTGCCGCCACGGTTCCTACGATCGGAACGTTAACCGTCTCGCGGCGTGTCAGATTAAATTCATCATCAATGATCTCGATCGCGCGAGGCTTGGTGGGGTCCCGGCGGATATGGGAGTGGACAGAAGAGGTGGACTTGAGGTTCACAGCCTCACAGATCTCGCGAACTGCGGGCGGGTAACCCTTCTTCAGAATCTCTTTCTTGATATAGTTGAGGATCTCCTCCTGCTTTTTTGATATTTTTCCGTATGCCATACGAATACCTCTGCTTTCAAAAGGATCTCCCCAAACCCCTTTTTATTTTTATAAGTTTAGCATAGAGAACCCTGAAATGCAAACAAATGTTTCGAAAACCTGTTCGGGTCCGGGCAGGAAAACAGCTCTTTCCCGGCCTGCGCAAACCGGGGTCATCCCTTCAGATTTTCTTTATTTTTCCTACAGAAAAGGTACGTACACACGTGTTATAATCTGGTTAGCTGAAAAACTGCAGCGGCATACCTATTAAAAAATAAACTACAGGAGGATATGTGGTATGAGGAAGAAACTTATCGGTATGATGCTCACTCTGGCGCTGATCATTTCCGCGCTTGCAGCTGTACCGATGACCGTCCAGGCAGACACTATGATGGTCGTCACAGTCGGTGCAGATCTGACAGAAGAGCAGAAGAATATGATCCTGAAGTATTTCAATGTTTCAGGGCAGGGATATACAACAATCACAGTCACCAACGCAGATGAGTGGGCTCATCTCGGAAGCTATATGAGCCGTGATGTGGTAGGAACCAGAACCATCAGCTGCGCGCTGATCCGTCCTATGACTTCCGGCGGCATTCAGGTCAAGACAGCAAACCTGACCTATGTAACATCCAACATGATTGCTTCCAATCTTGCTACAGCGGGTGTTACCAACTGTGAAGTTCTGGCAGCGGCACCGTTCCCGGTATCCGGTACAGGCGCTCTGACCGGCACACTGATGGCTTATGAGAATCTGTCGGGCGTTACACTGGCTGAGACGAAGAAAGAAGCGGCAGCACAGGAATTCGCCCTCACCTACGAGCTGGGACAGTCTGTCGGACAGCAGCAGGCACAGCAGATCGTCAATGATATGAAGATGCAGGTCATCAACGGGACGCTGGAGCAGGACAACTCCGTTACGAACGAAGAGATCACCGAGATCGTGAACAACGTTGTCAACAATTATACGAGTACCGTGACAACCACCAACAACAACGGGCTCTCTCCGGAGGATATCGCAGCTCTTCAGGAACTTGCAGTCAAGATTGCCAAGGAATCCTATGAGCAGGGAACCATCGATACTCTGGCACAGATCCAGTCCACACTGGAAGGCCAGACCAAGACAGAGAGTACCGCTGCAACCACTCAGATCGAGCAGAATGCATCCTCTACAGTCGAAGGCGGAAATGAACCGGCTCCGGCAGATACTGCTGAAGGTACTGTATCAGCAGCAGATCAGGCGCTTGCAGAAGACAGCCTTCTGAACAATACGGATGAGAGTGCTCTGGCAGGAACAACAGATACAGGTTCTGTTATTTCTTCTTCAACCGCAGAGAGCACCATCGATACGAGTGTCGCAACCAACCTGGATACCCAGATTGAAGAGCAGAATGCAGCAGCCTCCGAGGGTACTGCGGGCGATTCCACTGGTATTCCGGAAGCAACCGATTCTACCGTGATTCCGGAAGCAACGGATTCCACTGTGATTCCGGAAGCAACCAATGACGGAACCGATGTATCCGAGTTTGATCCGTTTGCAGAAACTCCGCAGGAGACTCCGACTGATACCACAGTAACCGATGATCAGGGAGCAGTCACAGAAGAGCCGGCAGCTCCGGCTGTTGAAGAAGGTACAACCGATGCAGAGCCTGCACAGGCAGCTCCGGCTATGGTCAGAGATTCCGCGATCACTGCTGACGATGTAAGATCAGGCAATGCACAGTTTGTGGCTTACAATGTAGGCCGGGATGGCAATTCACAGGCATCCGGCACCGCAATGATGGCTCTTGTTCTTCCGTACGACAACATGGTACCGGTAAGCGGAACCCTTCACGTGATGAACACCATCGGAGCAGAAGTGGCAACACTGAATATTGAAGCAGCAGAGGATAATGTTCTTACGGTCGGTATGGATTCCACGATCAGCCTTCCGGGCGGATGGAACGGATACACCAAGGTTCTCCTTGCTCCGAAGGATATCAACACCGGTTCAGCATTTACACCGGTAGCCGGTGAGAACTACACCTATACACTGGATGCCCAGTTTGCACAGACCACAGATCCGAATGCAACCGACGGAGCACCGATCCTGAATGTTGCGATCGATTTCTTCACCCCATATCCGGGTTCTGTCACCGAAACCGGTTTCGCAACAGAAGGCTACAGCCTGTCAAGTGCATCTTACATGAATGGAGCACAGGGAACCGTTCTGTTCCCGTCTGACGGAAGTGCTTCTTATGCAACCGTAACTGCAGATGGACAGAGCATGGCTATGGTATCTGTAGATTCCGGAAACACCGGTGTAACCGCAGGCAGCAGCGAGCGTGTCATCATCACGCCGGCACAGGCAGGCAAGGTCACACTGACCATCACGTATTATGCGGCAGCTCCGGAAGAAGGAATGGATGTAGATCCGTCCACAGCAGTCGAAACCGTAAACTGCAGCATTCAGTTTACAGAGTAAATGCATCACAATATGACACAGAACCGTAAGGTCATCTGATTGGATCAGATATCCGGATCAGATGTGTGATATAGTAAGAAAGACAGAGTAAATGCATCATAATATGACACAGAACCGTAAGGTCATCTGATTGGATCAGATATCCGGATCAGATGTGTGATATAGTAAGAAAGACCAGTCAGATAACATCCGCAAAGGAGATCTGGCTGGTCTATTCATTTGCTCCAAAAAGCCTCAAAAAGCCCGAAATCCTTGACAGAAGCGGGGTTTCGGGATAAACTGCCCATATAGATCTATACAGAAAACACATGTTTTTCAAATAGATCTGTACGGAAATATGCCACTTTCAGGGGTAACTATCAATAAGGGGTTAATAATATGGCGGAAAAGAAACAATCCTATCACGCAGAAAAAGACACTCAGAATGTTCTGCAGCTTCGTGAGCTTCTCAGCACGATGCCTCCTTTTGCCAGGCAATACTTCCGTGCCATCGAGCCAACAACCCAGACCCGCACGCGTCTGTCGTATG
>OMSN01000127.1 GCA_900313765.1 uncultured Eubacteriales bacterium | reverse complement strand
TCACCGAACACATACGTGATGACAGCTTTGTCATAGGCGTTGTAGGTGTTGACCTTCATATTCAGTTCCGCATCCGTCGACAGAACATCCGGAACCAGAGACATTTCCTGTGGAACCTGTACTGTAATGTCTTCTTCAGGAGTAGTTCCGCCGATCACATCGTCGACCGCCAGCTGGACGAGGTGCTGGATGTCCGCATCATTGAGCTGGGTTCCCTGAATCTCAGGGATGATCGAGTAAGTCTTCGATTCCTTGTCGTAGGTCATCTCCGCGTTTTTATTGGCGATACGCTCATCCGCCAGCGCAGAGACCGTAACGGCAGATGCCAGCGCGCCGGCATTCTTCAGGAACGGTACTTCGATCTCAAAAGCATTCCCGTTCATCATGGAATCGATAAGCACCGGGATCGAGCTCTTCTGCTTCTGCATGGCTTCATTTGCCGCCGTTTTGAGCGCGGCCTCATCCACGGTATACCCCAGATCTTCCAGGGACCATACTGCTTCTTCCCTGTCTCCCTCTTTCAGTGAGACGGATGCCGCAGTAAAGGCATTCTTCAGGATCGGAACCACCTCATCCGGTGTCATTTCCGATACGTCATACCCGTCGATCGTCGTATTTTTAAAATAAGTCGTGCGGTTCCATTCTTTTCCAAGATATATGCACACAATCACAATGAGTGCAACTACGAGTGCCGCACAGATCCCAAGGCACCACTTTATTACCTTACCCACTTTTATGTCTCCTGTATATTTTTATAAACAGCCGCATTTTACCGGCAGGTACACTATAACATTCTTCATCCGGCCAGTCACCGTTGATTGCGGGGAAATCTTTGTTAAGACTTTATGATGGAAATGTTCTTCCTGCCTGCTTTCGGAAAGAAAAGCCGGGACTATGCCCGGCTTTTCGTCTTATCTCTATCATGATTCTGCACACGGCAGGCAGCGGATCATCAGCCGCGCTTTACCGTAAGTTTGTAGATCAGTACCCACAGACCTGAGAAGAAGAAATATCCTGCCGCTGCTCCGCGTGCTGCCAGTCCGACATAGTCATTCGAAGCCATGGGGATCATCATAAGCACACATGCCGCCACACACAGCAGAGAGAGGAATACCAGGAATCCGGGCATTCTTCCGGGGTCTGCTCCGGTCTTCGCATTGACCTTGACAACCTTCAGGCAGAACATCCACTGGATGTAATACATCACCACAAACACGGACAGAATGATCATAACGATCAATACAATAATCCCCTGTACCAGTGAGGAATCAATCGATGACGAAGATCCCTGCGCACTTACGACGACGAAATAGACTGCAATCACCAGACCGATTGCAAGCACCAGACATGCGATGATGAACTTGAGGATCATCATGACTCTGGCAAGGGTATATCCGCCCATCGGGAACTGTCTGCGCTTGGTATCCGTCCGGAAGAACATCAGCCACAGTCCGAGACAGAAGAGTACGTTCGGAACCAGAACGACCACTACGATGCCCAGTTCAACGGTCGCTCCAAGCTGAGCCACAATGCTCTGGACGTTGACCACCATCGATACCAGCTGGGAAGCCAGCTCGGAGATCATCTGCGTGATGAAGTTCCTCCCGGTCCCGCCGAGGATATTGGCCAGCATCGTGTCCGCTTCCTTGATATTGCGAAGTGCGTTGCCGCAGTAGATATTGTAGACGTTCAGTCCCAGCATCGCTGTAAAGAACAGTGACATCAGGAAGAAAGACACCGACTTGACTCTCTTGCGTGCGCGTACCATGAAGGCCTTGCTTCCGCCTGTGGATTCACGTCTTCCGTAATCCCTTCCCTGGGGCGCTTGTCCCTGGCCCTGGCGGTATCCGTATCCGGCACTGCCATACTGGTCACGAACCGGTCTTCCTTCGCCGGCGGTATCCCGTTTTGCTTCATACTGCCTGCGGGCGCCATAGGTCTGGCCTCTGCCGACATCCTGCCTCCAGTCCTCGCCATAGCCGGGGGTGTCATTGCCCTGCGGCACCGCCTGCTCCTCCGAAAACTGTCCTGCAGGTGTTGTCTCTCCGAACTGCTCATTCACCGGTGTCTGCCCTGCAAATGCCGGCTCCTGTGTCACCATGGCTTCATCATCCTGTTCAGCGGAAACTTCCGGCTCCACAGCAGGAGTCTCTTCCGGTGTTTCGGAAGCCTCATCCAGTGAAACTTCTTCCACTACACTGTCTACTGTCGGGATGGAAACCCCCAGTTTATTACCGCAGACGGAACAGGTTGCTGCTGCATCATCATTCTCATGTCCGCAATACATACATCTTTTCATAATTAATCTCCCGGGATTATAACATACTACGCGCTATTATACTGCGAAACAGGGATTCAATCAAATCTTTTCTTCAGCCTGGGCAAAAGCGCCTGCTGCCGCAGCTCCTGCAGGTGCTGCCGCCGCTGCTGCACCTGAAGCGGATACGGCTGCTGCGCCTGATGCGGGTGCCGCTGCGCTTCCTGCAGATGCCGCTGCGCTTCCTGCGGATGCTGCTGTTCCCGCCATGTCTGCAGAACCGGCCACGCCGGAGGATGAAGGTTTCTTCGGCGCAGTGGAGAAGTCATTTCCGCCGGTAAGTCCGTCCTGTGCCATCATCTGTCCCATGACAGAGATGTCACTGGATACATCCCATGCGGTGGTCTGGTAGAAGGAATCCAGGAACTTCTCAAAGGCATCGTTGATCGTATCCAGGGAATCCTCGATCTCACGCTTCGCATTCTCGATGTTGGTTCCCTGCACGCTCTGGCGGTCCAGGGTTGCATACGTATCTACCAGTTTCTGTGTGGTGGGCAGATAGTACTTCATCAGGCGGTGCATATCCGGCGCGCTGTCCGGAGCTTCTTCCACACGGTCAAATATGTTGGTTACGATCTTCTCAAGGCGGTTGAGCTTCTGTGTGAATTCCTCTCCCGGGATCTCTTCATTTTTCTGGTGGATGTGGGCGATGAAGGCTTTTCCTTCCTCTACCATCTCCTGCATCTCCCTGCTCAGACGGGCTGCCTTCTTCGCGTCGCTCTTCTCGCGTGCATCGATGGCTTCTTCCATCTTGCGGTATTCCTTCAGATCTGAATCCTTGAACACACTCTGTGTGCTGCCGCCCTGCGCCTTCCTGCGCTCTTCATAGTCCTTCATCGTCGCCAGATACTGCTCATAGGCGGCATGGCTGGTCATGAAGGCGGTCTCTTCCTTGTCCATGTAAGCCTTGCCGGTAAAGACACCTTCCCGCATCATATTCTGCAGATCATCCGCGATCCATTTTTCGTCCTTGCCGAATGCAGATGCGATCTCCCGCACGGTGATGGTATCCCGGTTCTCCATCATCTTCAGAACCTTGCGGGCACGTTTCATCATGCCAAGCTTCCTGAGCCCCTTGAACAGGTTCCATCCACTGACCGCGGTCACTGCCGCAAGGAAGATGGCAAAGAAGAACATGCCGCCGCCTTCCCCGATCATTGCGAAGGCCGCTATCATCGGAAGAGAGAAGAGCATGGTGCCTATGCCGCCCAGAGTCGTCTGGACATAGGCGCCTGCCGGGCTTGCGACGCCATCGCTTCCCGTAATGACATCCCTTGCTTCTTTCAAACCATCCGTATGCCGGGCTTTTTCCTGCGCCTGCTGGTAACTGCTGCCGGATTCGGCACGATAAGTCTTGCCGCCCTCAGTCTTATAGAACGGCTTGTTTCCGAATACGGCACCTGTGACGCTGTCGTGTACGGCATCTGCCGCTTCGTTCAGCGCCTCTGTGATCTGACGGTTCAGCGAACTGTAGTCCCCGCTACTGATTGCCTCATTGACCAGGTCTGCTATATTTCTGACGGCCCCCATCGGGTCGAGATCATCCTTCTTGCCCATATATCTCCCATTGTGCACCGCACCTGTCTGTGGTGCGTGCTGTTGACCTTAATGTCTCCATGATCTGAATATGATGTACGGGTCAGCACCCCTACATCATAGTATTATGCCCTAATTCGCGGCTCAGTGCAATTGACACTTGTACATACCGCACTCTGGAATTAAAATAAATAGAAAGTCAACAAACCAGGATGAGGAGGTAATCTTGATGGCTGATGAGAATAATAAACTGTTTGATGCAGACGTGCCGGCTCCGGCTCCAATCACACTGACCTTCGGCGACGAAGGCTCTCCGGAGATCCAGGAAGAGGCCCCCGCCGCGGATGTCCCTGCAGCAGATTCCGCAGACAGTGCTGTCGCAGCGGCTGCAGCGGCTGTTCAGGAAGCTAAAAATGTCCTGGCGGAAGAGACGCCAGTGTCCGGTGCTACCGGCAACGCCGCCGCTGACGCGGCAGCTGCCGTTGCTCCCGAGATCTCTCTGACTCCTGAAGAGCAGGCGCAGGTAGATGCATTTGCCGAGAAGATCGATATTCATGATTCCAACGCGATCATGCAGTATGGCTCCGGAACCCAGAAGAAGATGTCGGATTTCTCAGATCTGGCGCTGGAAAATGTCAAGAACAAGGACATGGGTGAGGTCGGCAAGCTGATCTCCGGCCTTGTGACAGAACTGAAGTCCTTCGATGTGGAAGAAGAGGATAAGGGATTCTTCAAGTTCTTCAAGAAGCAGGGCAACAAGCTGGTCGCCCTGAAGGCGAAGTATGACAAGACGGAAGCCTCGATCGATGATATCGTGCAGGTGCTCGAAGGCCACCAGGTCCAGCTGCTGAAGGATGTCGCTACCCTTGACAAGATGTATGATCTCAATCTGCAGTACTTCAAGGAACTGTCCATGTATATCGCAGCGGGCAAGAAGCGCCTCGCTGAGGTGAGAGCGAATGAGCTGAAGGAGCTTCAGGAGAAGGCGGCACAGACCGGCGATGCACAGGATGCCCAGAAGGCGAAGGACTTCGGCGCTCTGTGCGACCGTTTCGAGAAGAAGCTGCATGATCTGGAGCTGACCCGCCAGATCGCGATCCAGACCGGGCCGCAGATCCGTCTCGTTCAGGATTCCGACACACTGATGGCAGAGAAGATCCAGTCCACGATCGTCAACACGATCCCGCTGTGGAAGAACCAGATGGTCATCGCCATGGGCGTGGAGCACTCCAACCAGGCAGCGAAAGCCCAGCATGAAGTATCCGAGCTTACCAATGCGCTCCTGAAGAAGAATGCTGAGCAGCTCCATACCGCATCAGTCGAGACTGCGAAAGAATCCGAGAGAGGTATCGTGGATATCGAAACACTGAAGAAGACCAATGCCGAACTGATCTCTACTCTGGACGATGTGCTCAAAGTCCAGGAAGAAGGCCGCTCCAGAAGAGCTGCGGCGGAAGCTGAGATGGCAAAGATGGAATCGGATCTCAAGGCAAAACTGCTCGAGATCTCAAAGACTTCCAGATAA
>OMSN01000161.1 GCA_900313765.1 uncultured Eubacteriales bacterium | reverse complement strand
CCGTTGCTTCCGCCGCAGTCATGAACTCCTGCTCCCTCAGGGAGAGGATCTGTCCGCGGACCAGTCTGGCGATGCCGGGCCATCCCAGGAATCCAAGGATCAGCATCAGGTAGATCATACGGATCTGAGGATCCACTCTTCCCGCATCCATGGCCGCGCCGAGAATAATGATGATCGGCATGGAAGGAATGCAGTAGAACACATCGACTATACGCATGATCAGATTGTCGACCCATCCGCCGAAATAGCCGGAGATGCCGCCGAGTACAACGCCGATCAGCGTCTCTATGATGACAACGATGAATCCGATGTACAGGGATACGCGTCCGCCATACATCAGGCGCGTCAGCATATCCATACCGTTGCGGTCGGTGCCCAGCCAGTGAGCACTGCTCGGATATCCGTATGTATCAAATACATGGCTGTCGACGGTCTTCAGGATCGACCAGGAATTCGTGGCAGGCTCAAACTTAATGGTATACTCTGCTGTTTCCCCTGCCTCATCCGTAAAGCTGAAGGTCTCTTTCTGGGCTTCAATGTCAGCGAGCAGCGTCTCTTTAAACTCGCGGGTCAGGAATGTATCCGAATCCTGCGGATTGACCGTAAATCTGCTGGCATAGGCGACAGGTTCTCCATCCAGGGAGACTCCGCCTCCGTCTATCACTTCATAGGTCTTCCCGTCATATTCGAACGTTTCCTCGTCTCCGGTGATCGCCTTGAGAATCTGATACTGCATCTCAAAGGGGAAAGTCTCCCCCTGTTTCTCCGGGCTGACCACATAACTGGAGACAAACGCGATCGCCTCATCTTCCCCTTCCGGGTAGATGGCGGTAAAGCCTTCTCCTTCCTCCACCAGTTCATAGGATGCCGTCTTGACCTTGAATGAGCCCTTGGCAGTCTTCGCCATCGCTTCAAACATGGTCCCGTCCACCTTCGAGAATCCGGCGTCCTCGGAGATCACCAGTTTCTGTTCCGTGTTCTCTTTCACAGCGGCAAAGATTCCCTGCTTCTGTTCCGTACGATAGAACTTCTCGTCTTCTTTGTACGGTGTCAGCAGTCCGCCGATGAAGGAGAAAATGAACATAAATACAAGGATCACAAGTCCTGTGACAGCAACGCGGTTGCGGAAGAATCTCCGCGCGACCAGACGTCCAGGCGAGAGTGTCTTAACTCTGCGGTCGTCATTTAAAGAATATCCGGATTCATCCTTCGGAGAAGACGAATTACGGTTCTGATTCATATCGTCCATGTTCGTCCTCCTTTCTCAGGCGATCCTGACGCGGGGATCGACCACAGCGTACAGGATATCGGATATCAGGTTGCCCAGCAGTGTCAGGATAGCCAGGAACGTCAGATAGAACATTGAAAACGGAATATCGCCCGCAACCATGGACTGGTAGGATACAAATCCGATCCCCGGGATCGAATACAGAGTTTCCGTGATCAGTGCTCCGGCAAACAACCCCGGAAGGGAGCCGCCGATGATCGTAACCAGCGGGATCAGTGTATTGCGAAATGCATGATGATAGATTACCTTGCTCTCGCTCAGACCCTTGGCCCGGGCAGTCCGGATATAGTCTGCATTCAGAACTTCCAGCATGTTGGTTCGGGTATAGCGCATCAGGGCACCGACACTGATCACTACGAGAGTGACGATCGGCAGTACCAGATGCCAGGCCTTGTCCCCAATCTTGCCCATCGCAGACAGCTGGGCATAATTACGCCCCACCAGACCATTCAGCTCGAACCAGCCGAGTTTCACCGAAAACAGAAGCTTCAGCAGGGAAGCAAAGAAAAAGGTCGGAAGCGAGATGCCTGCAAGCGCAATAACCGTAATGACATAATCGGTCTTGCTGTACTGCTTCGTTGCCGCAATGACACCAAGGGGGATCGCAATGACCAGTTCGAGAACAAAGGCAATGCCCCCCATGACAAATGAGATCCATACAGAATCCTTGAACTTCTCCACCACGGGAACCGTCCATTTCCAGCTGTCTCCGAAATCACCTTTAATAGCCCGGCCTGCCCAGGTGATGAATCCGGGAATGATCCCTTTATCCATTCCATAGGTCGCCGACAGCTGCTGCATCCATTCTTCGAAAGACTTGGATCCGGGCTGCATGGACTTCTGCCTTGCCACCGTCTCCAGATAAGAGGTGGGCAGACAGCGCATAAGCACATAGATAATAAATGACACCATAATCAGGATGCCGACTGATATAATCAGACGTTTGAGAATGAACTTCCTCACGTTTATTTACCTTCTTCCTTATTTAAGCATGAAATCCCGGCCGGAGTTGAATCTCCGGCCGGGCAGTAAATAACAGTTAGCAGATTCTCTCTGAAATTACTGTGCAGCCATCTCGAAATTCTGGATCTCTGCGTACCAGTTATAGAACGTTGTGATATCCGGTGTCACTGTGTCAATGTTGACACGCTGTGTGCTGAAGATAATCGCATTCTGACGCTGATAGGTCGGGATCTCGCATGCCCATCCGATGATGATGTCCAGGCACTCCTTGTAGATTGTCTTGCGGTAGGTCTGGTCAAGGCTCATTCTTGCAGCCATGATCAGCTCATCCAGATCCGCATCTTCGATCTTATACATGTAATTGGATCCGCCCGGCTCTGCTCCGCCGTTGGCTACGTCTGAATAGTATACCTGATACATATCCGGATCGATGGTTGCGCCCCATGCTGCGCACCAGATCTCACCATCGCCTGCTTCCAGTGCGGTCCACAGATCTGCGCTGTTGGAAAGGTCAGTGATGATCAGGTTGAATCCGATCGTAGCAAATGCATCCTTCGCCAGATCCAGGATCATGAATGCCGGATGGTCTCCGGAACCGTCTGCCGGGATCATAGCCTCATATTCCAGAGCTGCGCCTTCCGGAGCTGCCGTCAGCTTGCCATCCTCAACAGTGTAGCCAGCCTTCTCGAACCAGGTCAGGGAAGCAGCCAGAGCTGCTGCATACTTATCTTCTGCACTCATGTCGGAGGTGAAGATCGGGTTGCCGTCCGCATCCTTGGAGAATGCGATCTCATAGCCTTCATCTGCCGGCTGCGGAGCCGCCCATGAGGTATTGGAGATCGGGTAGTTGATTACGTCTGCAGCATCGCCATAGTAGGAATCGATTGCAACATCACGATATACGGACAGAACCGTAGCAATTGCGTGACGCAGAGCCTTGGATTCCTCGGAAGACGGGTCGTCGCCAACCTTGACATTGTGGGAATTCATACCGATATAGCCATAACCAAGGTTATCGACTGTGCTCGTGGTGATCACATCACCGGTGACCTCACCGTTGCCGTTGGCATCGGCAATCGCCTGGGCTGTATCCTTGCTGAAGGAAGGATCTGTGATATCAAGTGTTCCGGTGACAACACCATTCATCTTATCCGTATCAAGAGACTCTCTGAAGTTCATATACTTGATCTTCGGAGCACCGAGATAGTAAGAATCATTTGCCTCGTAGTTGATGGTACCGTCCTTGTACTGCAGGAACTTGTACGGACCTGCACCCATCGGCTCGGTTGTCTTTGCACGAACCATGCTCAGATCGCCTTTCGGGAATCCGAACTTATTTGCATCATAGTCATACTGTGCGGCATCTCCATAGTAGTGCATCGGAGCGATCGCGACTGCAAGCTGATAGATCAGGGTCGCGTCGATCTGAGTCGCAACTACACGCAGGGAGTTGTCACCGGTCTTCTGGATACCGCTGATGTTGGCAGCTCCGCCGTCTCCGGTATCAACACCGACTGTATATGCATCATAGTCGTTCATCAGAGCTGCGAGTGAATGATCATCATCCGCCTTCTCAGTAGAGGAAAGGGTTGCGATATCTCCCTCATAAGCTTCGACCATCGTATTCCAGAAATCTTCAACGGTCGCGTCTTCTTCCAGTTCGAAGCCCCAGTTTGCCGCACATGCCGCAACTGAATCATCCTCTGCATTGTAGCCTGCTGCCTTGCACAGATCCACGATACCCTGTGCGAAAGCGCTGGAAGCCTGTCCGTAATCCTCCCAGAATGCGGTCTGAGTTGCCTCATCCCACAGACTGAAGTCGTCATTGTCCGGGCCGGCTGCTACCAGCAGGTTAAACAGGGTATCCATGCCGCTGCGGTATTCTTCAAGACCTTCGATCGGCATTGAGAAAAGTGTGGAAGATCCGTCATAGGTCGGATCGCAGAGTACATACATACTGAAGATAACATCGTCGATTGTCATCGG
>OMSN01000267.1 GCA_900313765.1 uncultured Eubacteriales bacterium | reverse complement strand
GGCGGAGCACTACATCGATGTGGCGCAGGAGTTCGGCCTTGCCGGCGATGTGTGCCCCATGCCCGAGGCGGAGGCCGGCGTATCGATCGACGACGATGCGCCTGTGCTTGGAAAATGTGCGATCCAGTGCAATACGACCTGCGACGGATCCCTTCTGGGCAATGGTGTGATCTCCAGAAGGCTTGAGAAGGAAGACGGAATCCCTGTGTTCCAGCTTCCGGCTCCTCTGCGCCACAGGGAAGACGATGTGCAGGAATACGCGGCGGAAGAGATCCGCAGAGCGATCCGGTTCATCGAGGAACAGACGGGCGAAAAATGGGACTGGGATTATTACTTTGAGTGTGCGCGAAGAGTCAACATTGCGACGAAGGCGCGCAATGAATGGCTCGATATGAACCGGACGGATTATCCGCAGATCTTCGGCTCCAACCTGGCGCTATATACAGAGACCAACTACATGGCTATCTGCGGTAAGGTGCCGGAATTCGAGAAGGCGGACAAAAAGCTGATGAAGCTTGCCCGAAAGGCGTACGCAAAGCGTAAAATGGCCGCACCGGAGTATCGCCACAGGGCGATCGTGTGGGGCGTGCAGTCCCATTTCTACATGGATTTTCTGGTATGGCTTCTGAACTGCTGGGGGATCGTGCCGCTTACGGACATGCTCTCCATGATCAATACGGAAATGATCGCAGAGACAGATACTCCGGAGAACCGGGAGAAGGCATACTATGATATGGCATGGCTCACCGAAAATATGATCATGCGGAACCGGACGCATGGCGGTTACAGGGTCCTGCTGGATGAACTTTTTGAATTCGTCGAGATGTTCAATGCGGATATGATCATCCTCTGGGAACATATTACCTGCAAAGCCCTGGACGGAATGCACGGAATGTTTGAGGACAGAGCCAGAGAACTGGGGATTCCGCTGGTGTGGGTGGATCATCAGCTTTTTGATCCGCGCGTGGTCTCCAGACAGGGAGTCAGAGATCAGATCAACACCTTTATGAGAACGGTGATGCAGGAAGAGCCTCTGGATCCGTCCCTTGAGATCCTTGAGGATGGAAATTCCTGGTAAAAAGCCGCAGGAAAATGGGAGATAAGCGTATGGCAAAGAAAGTGATGAAATGCCTGTTATACCTGCTGCTGTTTCTGTCCGGGTTTTTTATCGTGACATTCACGGTCTATTTCCTGAACCTGGACATGAAGCTGACGGCAGCGATCGAACCGCTGCTGCAGAAGCATTATGACAGAATCAGGCGGGATCAGCACCTGTAAAAAAAGAGCTGCAGAATGTATCGCAGGTGAGTCACAGGGACGTTGTTTCTGACTCATTGGGGATTACCCCAATGAGTCAGAAACAACGTCCCTGTGACTCATGTTCCATGTTCCTGTGCTCAGATCTTCATTGCGATGTCCCAGGCGCCCCAGATGGCGGAGCGCACATTTCCGACTTTCCGGCAGTCGCCGAGAAGATGGATGTGCTTTCCTTCCTCTGCGAGCGGAGTGGGATGATAGCCTACGGACATGATCACACTGTCGGCCGGCAGAGTGACGAGATTTTTGTTTTCATCCAGGATCAGAACGCTTCCTTCCCGGATCTCCTTGACGGAAGCATTGAGATACACCGGAACCTTGTTGGTTTTGAAGCAGTCGCGCAGGTAGCTGGTGTTGGCCAGGCACATGTTTTTGACTGCGATCAGGTCATCCTTCATCTCGACGATGACGGGATGCCTGCCTTTGCGGAAGAGATCGAGCGCGATCTCACACCCGGTCAGACCGCCGCCGATGATCACGACGTTTTCGCCTGCCTCCTGCTTTTCAAGCAGATAATCGGCTGCGTCCATGGCGTATTCGGAAGCGCCCGGAATGGGGATGCGGTTGGCGGCTGCACCGGTGGCGATGATGATCTCATCCGCATCGGGCAGCTGCTCGGGCGTTATTTCTGTATTGAGATGGATGCGGATCCCGGCTTTGCGGACCTGACGCTCCATCCATCGGATCAGCTGTTTGTCCTTTTCCTTAAAGGAGGGTGCAGCCGCAGCGATAAAGATGCCGCCGAGCTGACCGCTCTTTTCGTACAGATCGACTTCATGGCCGCGCCGCGCAAGCACACGTGCGGCTTCCATGCCGCCGATGCCGCCGCCGATCACTGCGACCTTCTTCGCCTTCTTCGCCAGTCTGATCCGGTATTTACCGGACTGCATGGATGCCGGATTGACTGCGCAGCGGCACATGCCGGCCGATTCGCTCAGGTCCTGATCGTTGGCGGTGCCGTTGTGTTTGGTCAGGTTGAAGCAGGCGGTATGGCAGCAGATACACGGACGGATGTCGGCTTCCCTGCCCTGCATCAGGCGGGTGACCCAGCGGGGGTCAGCCAGGAACTGGCGGCCGACTGCCATGGCATCGATGCCTCCGGCTTCGATCGCGCGGGCACCGACAGCCGGCTCCATGCGGCCTGCGCATACGACCGGGATATCGACGAACTTCCGGATATGTTCCACATCCTCCAGATTGCAGTTCTGCGGCATGTACTGTGGCGGATGCGCCCAGTACCAGGCGTCATAGGTGCCGTTGTCGCAGTTGAGCATATCATAACCGGCATCCTGCAGGAATTTTACTGCCCGTTCGGATTCTTCCATATCACGGCCAATCTCTGTAAAGGTCTCGCCCGGCATGGCCCCGTACCGGAAGTCCTTT
>OMSN01000073.1 GCA_900313765.1 uncultured Eubacteriales bacterium | reverse complement strand
TATGAGATCGAACCGGGCAGCGCTGACAGACTGCATGACAGACTGGAAGAAGAATGCAGGCAGTTTCTGATGTCCGGCAGCATCTCCATGGCAAAGTTCCGCAAACTGTGCCGCCGGATCGTGTCGGAATTCGACACGCTTCCGATCACAGATGAGAAGAAACCCCGGGTCGGCATCGTCGGAGAGATCCTGGTCAAATATCTCCCGGCCGCCAACAACCACCTGGTGGAACTGCTGGAGCGGGAAGGCGCGGAAGCAGTACAGCCCGATATGGCTGACTTCTTCCTGTACAGTTTCTACAACACGAACTTTAAGGCGCAGAATCATTACGCGAACAAATGGACAGCACGCGTCTGCAACTGGTTCATCTCCTACATCCAGCATGTCCGCAAGGCAGGAAATGAAGCGCTGGCCGCTTCGAAACGCTTCGAGCCGCCGCGCCATATCCGGGAACTGGGTGAGATGGCGAAGGATATCGTATCCCTCGGCAACCAGACCGGTGAAGGATGGTTCCTGACCGCAGAGATGCTGGAACTGATCCAGGACGGAACACCGAACATCGTATGCGTGCAGCCCTTCGGATGCCTGCCCAACCATGTTGTCGGCAAGGGTGTCATCAAGGAAGTCCGCCGCCAGCATCCGGAAGCAAACATCGCAGCCATCGACTTCGATCCCGGCGCATCGGAAGTCAATCAGCTGAACCGTATCAAGCTGATGCTCTCCACGGCCAAAAAACGGCCATCCGGCATATGCCGGATGGCCGTTTTGTTTCCCTGACAATTCTCATGAGATCAGAAATGCATCAGACTCTGGACAGATACTCACCTGTTCTAGTGTCAATCTTCAGCTTGTCGCCGATATTGACGAACAGCGGAACCATGACCTGAGCGCCGGTCTCTACGATCGCGGGCTTGGTGGCACCCGTTGCGGTGTTGCCCTTGACACCCGGCTCAGTCTCGGTAACTTCCAGCTCAACAAAGAGCGGAGCTTCCAGTGCAAATACGGAACCGTTATAGGACAGAACCTTGCACATCTCATTTTCCTTGACAAACTTCATGCTGTCGCCAGCGATATCGCTGTTGATCGCGATCTGATCATAGGTCTCAACATTCATAAAGTTGTAGAGATCGCCATCCTGATACAGATACTGCATATCAATGCGGTCAATTCTCGCCTGGGGGAACTTCTCAGTCGGACGGAAGGTCTTCTCAACCACACCACCGTCGATCACGTTTCTCATCTTCGTGCGGACGAAAGCGGCGCCTTTACCCGGCTTGACATGCTGGAACTCCAGAACCTGCATGACCTGTCCATCGATTTCAAGTGTAAGTCCGTTTCTGAAATCTCCTGCAGAAATCATATATAGAATCCTCCTTCGTTTACTGATTCAATAATCTAATTTATTCTAATATATCGGATGGCAGAATTCAACAAATAATTGAATATGCAATAACATGCTCAGAGGATCCCGTAAGCAGAATCCCGGTTTCCGGAAGTCCTGACATTACACATAGTAGATCAGTGCCATCATCTCCAGATCTTCATCAGAGTTATTCTCCATGGAATGACCCTGTCCCGCTTCGATGGTGCAGACGTCACCCGGATGTACGATATGTGCGACATGGTCATTGTCGATGAAGGTTCCTTCCCCTTTCAGAATATAGAACGGTTCGGTTTCTCCTTCATGGATATGCCAGCCGATGCTTGCTCCCGCCGGGATCACGATACGCGCGTACAGCCTTCCATGTCCGTTCAGATCCTCTTTGGTCAGCACATCGTGGATCGTCACGGTCCCTCTTCCATCTCTCATATGCTCTCTGTACTTGGTCTCCTCGTGTCTGATCATGTCTGCTCCTCCTTTTTTATAGATGGTTGCAAGTTTTCTTGTGATTGCATAAAAGGATCTGCCGTCGTTGTTGACCACGATATCGGCAGCATCCATATATTTCGGTTCTCTTTCCTTCAGGATCCTTCGGACCTTCTCTTCCACGGTCCCTTCTCCCTGTCTCAGGATGGGCCTGGTAGTGTCCGCCTCAAGACGTTTCGCCAGTACTGCCGGATCCGTCTTCAGATAAATAACCTGTCCGAGTTTCCTCAGCAGCGGACGGTTTTCCTCCCGGAGGGGAAGCCCGCCCCCCACAGCAAGGACAAACCCTCCTTCTTCCTTCTGAAGTTCTGTGATGACCTGTGTCTCCAGACTTCTGAAATAAGCTTCCCCTTTCGAAGCGAAGATCTCATTGATGGTCATCCCCTCCCGATCGACGATCATTTTATCCGTGTCCAGAAAGGGGATCTTCAGTTTTCTTGCGGCGGATTTTCCCAGGCTGGTCTTCCCGGCCCCCATGAATCCGATCAGGATAATGTTAGCCATTTTCGCCCTCCGTGCCCGGGATCTCATGCTCTGAGGAGAATGACCTGGAATGCCTGTACAGCCACAGGATCGGCCTCTCCAGGATCCGCTTCAGAACGATCTGGATCTCCTCCTTCGGATTGATGGGTTTTACCAGTATCGTATACATCCCGATGAAACTGCCGCCCCACAGGTCTGTAAAGATCTGGTCTCCCACAAGGAGCGTGTTGCTGATGCTGGTCCCCATCTTCTGCATGCCCTTCCTGTACCCGCCGCTCAGCGGTTTGTGGGCCAGCCATACTATGTGGACATTGACGTCCTTATTGAACATCTCCACACGCGGCCGTTTGTTGTTGGAGACGAGGCAGCACTGGAATCCGATGGCCTTGAGACGCTCAAACAGCCTGATCGCACGCTCGTCTGCCGGTGCCCCGTGCGGAACCAGTGTATTGTCGATATCGAACAGGATCCCCCTGTATCCTTCCTCATACAGTCTCTCAAAGTCGATCCGGTATGTGGAACTGATCAGTTCAGATGGAAAAAAGATATTACTCATTGCAGCCTTTCTATTGTTATCCTATGATTACGGATTGTTTCGCGCTGCGCGCTCTCACAATCCTGCCAGCACCCAGTCAGATCAGGTCAAATATGCTCAGCTGATCGGATTCCGGAAGGCCTTCGAGGATCCCCAGTTTAACCAGCTTCTCCACGATGGTCTTCGAGCACTCGGTGCGCTCCCGGAAGTTATCCAGGGACAGGAACGGTCCGTCCTTGACTGCGTCGACAATCTTCGCAGCCGCACTGTCCCCCAGCCCGTCGATCTTGTTGAGTGACGGCATCAGTTTACCGTCCACGATACTGATCTTGGTGGCGCGGCATTTTGTAATGTCGATCTTGAGGAATTCATATCCTCTGGCATACATTTCCCGCACGACCTTCATGGCCTTGTACTGTTCCTGCTCCTTCGGCTGAACGGTACTGCTGTCCTTCGACTCGTATTCCCGGATATGCCGAAGCAGTGCATCCTGACCCTGACACATGAGCTCATAGTCGAAGCCAGGTGAACGGATCGAGAAATATGCCGCATAATAGGCAAGCGGATAATTGATCTTGAACCAGGCAATGCGCCATGCCATCATGACATATGCGGCAGCATGTGCTTTCGGGAACATATACTTGATCTTGTTGCAGGATCCGATATACCAGTCGGGAACACCATGCCTGCGCATCTCTTCTTCCCATTCAGGAGACAGTCCCTTGCCTTTTCGAACCTTCTCCATGATGGTAAAGGACAGTTCCGGGTCCATCCCCTTTCCGATCAGGTAGATCATGATGTCATCTCTGGTACAGATGGCAGTGGAGATCGTACAGATCTTGTCCATGATCAGATCCTTGGCATTGCCCAGCCATACATCCGTTCCGTGGGCAAGTCCCGCGATGCGGACCAGGTCTGAGAAATACTGCGGTTTCGTATCCACGAGCATCTGGATCGCGAATTCCGTTCCAAACTCCGGTATACCCAGAGAACCCAGCGGACAGCCGCCGATGTCTTCCGGACTGATCCCCAGCGCATGCGTATCCTGGAACAGGCTCATGACCTCCTTGTCATCCAGAGGTACATCCGTTGCCTTCACCTGGGTCAGATCCTCCAGCATACGGATCATCGTGGGATCATCATGACCGAGGATATCCAGTTTCAGGAGGTTATGGTCAATCTTGTGATAGTCAAAATGTGTAGTGACGGTATTCTCATCCGTGGGCGGATGCTGGATCGGTGTGAAGCTGTTGATATCCTCACCGTAGGGAAGAACGATAATTCCTCCGGGGTGCTGCCCGGTGGACTTTCGAACATCCACGATCCCTTTGGACAGGCGGTCCAGTTCAGCTGCCCTGCGGTGAACCCCCTTCTTCTCAAAATACTTCTTAACGTAGCCGTACGCTGTCTTGTCCGCGATACCCGTAACAGTACCCGCGCGGAATGTCTGCCCGGCGCCGAAGATAACCTCGGTATACTTATGTGCCTTCGACTGGTATTCACCAGAGAAGTTCAGGTCGATATCCGGCTCTTTATTTCCCTTGAATCCCAGGAATGTCTCGAACGGAATGTCGAATCCCAGCTTATCCAGTTTGGTCCCGCACCTCGGGCAGTTCCTGTCCGGCATGTCACATCCGGCCATACCGTCGAATTTCCGAACTTCCTCCGAATCAAAATCATAGTAATGACAGGAGGGGCACAGATAATGCGGATGCAGGGAATTGACCTCCGTAATGCCGGCCATGTTCGCGACAAAGGAAGATCCGACCGATCCTCTGGATCCGACCAGATAACCGTCGGCCACAGACTTCCACACCAGCTTCTGCGCGATGATGTACATGACTGCGAATCCATTGGAGATAATGGAATTCAGCTCCTTCTGCAGCCTGTCCTCGACGATCTGAGGCAGCTGTTCCCCGTAGATCTCATGTGCCTTGTCATAGCAGATGCGGGTCAGCATCTCATCTGAGTCGGGAATGATCGGAGGGCATTTATCGGGGAGCACAGGGCTGAATCGTTCGATCCGGTCCGCGATCAGGTTTGAGTTGGTGATGACCACCTCTCTGGCCTTCTCTTCTCCGAGATACTCGAATTCTTTCAGCATCTCCTCCGTAGTACGCAGGTACAGCG
Source organism: uncultured Eubacteriales bacterium (assembly GCA_900313765.1). Classification (GTDB taxonomy): domain Bacteria; phylum Bacillota; class Clostridia; order Lachnospirales; family Lachnospiraceae; genus Porcincola. Next base: position 3,224 of record OMSN01000073.1, on the reverse strand, counting down.
GCGGCTGGTCTTCCCCGTCTTCATAGTCTATCATGAGGATCTCTCTGTAGATGGCATCCTCCGGATTCAGGAAATGAACGTCACAGGTGGCTACGACAGGTTTGCCGTACTGTTCACCCAGCTGTACGATCCGGCGGTTATAGTTCTTCAGGTCGTCAACGCTCCGGGGTTCATTTTTCAGATTCCCCTGCTTGTCATATTTCGGCACCGTGAGGAACATATTATTTCCCAGGGGCTGGATCTCCAGATAATCGTAGTAGTCTACCAGCTGCTTGAGTTCTTTCTGGGCAGCGCCGCGCTCGATCGCCTGGAACAGTTCGCCGGCCTCGCAGGCAGAGCCGATGATCAGTCCTTCCCTGTGCGCGCTGAGAAAACTCTTCGGAAGCAGCGGACGGCTGTTGAACATATATTTCAGGTGCGACTCGGAGACACAGCGGTACAGGTTCACGCGTCCTGTCTCGTTCTGTGCCAGAAGGATAACATGGTAATAGTGCAGATGTTTGATCTGGTCCTGGCCCGGACGGCAGTTGTCATTGACCTGGTCCAGGCGGGAGATGCCCCTGTCATGCAGCATATCCAGGAACTTCAGAAAGATCCCTGCAGTACACTCTGCATCATCTACAGCCCGATGGTGATGTCCGAGCGGTATATTCAGTGCCTTGGCAACGTTGTCCAGCTTGAATCTGGACAGGTTCGGAAGCATGGCCCTTGCCAGCGTCACCGTATCGGCGTATGTAAAATCATGCGCGATCCCAAGCCGGTCACAGTTCTCTTCGATGAAACTGATGTCAAAGAAGACGTTGTGACCCACCAGAGCGGCTCCGTCACAGAACTGCAGAAACTCGGGCAGGATCGTCTCGATGGTCTCTTCGTCCTGTACCATGGAGTCATTGATGGAAGTCAGCTGCTCTATGCGGAACGGGATCGGTATCCTGGGATTGACGAACTTCGAGTATCTTGCAGTGATCCTGCCGTTTTCGATCCGCACCGCGCCGATCTCTATGATGCGGTCCTGGACAGGTGAAAAACCGGTCGTCTCCAGGTCAAAGACAACAAAACTTCCGTCAAAGCCCTGGTCTGTAGGATTGACAACCGCCTGTACTTCATCGTCTACCAGATAGGCTTCGCACCCATGAATGATCTTGAAATCTGAGTCCTTTGGAACCGCATGCCAGGCATCCGGAAGAGCCTGTACTCCGCCGTGGTCCGTGACCGCCAGTGCACGGTGTCCCCAGGACATGGCTGTTTTTACGATCGTTCCCACATCCGCCACAGCGTCCATACGGCTCATTTTCGTGTGGCAGTGCAGTTCCACTCTCTTCACGGGTGCAGTGTCCACCCGGTGGGACCGGAAGTCTGACGTCTTCTTGATTCCGTACACACTGGAGATCGTAAGTTCAGAGTCAAAGGTATCTACATTTGCCGATCCCCTGACCTTCACAAAGGATCCGGTCTTGATCATCCCGGCCAGTTTCGCACCCGGCTCAGGGTCCAGGAACAGTTTTACATTGATGGTATCTGTGAAGTCAGTGATGGTCATCACTATAAGCTTCAGCTCATCTCCGTTCTTTCTGCGAAGATCCCTCGCCTCCAGCGCGCTCACCTGTCCGCGCACAGTAACAGACCCGATCGCATCCGTGATCAGGTTCAGTTCCACAGCATCATCGTTGAAGTCTTTCCCATAGAGCACATCCGGGTTGTCGGAATACGTGAGAGCTTTCTCTCCCGAAGAGTTCTTTCCCTTTTTGGAATACCTTCCCCGCTTTCTTCCTGCAGTGCTCCTGCCTCCCTGCGTTCTGCTGCTCTTTGGCGCTTCCTGGGTTCCCTGGGAGGCATCCCCGGCAGATACACCGCTCCCGGTATTCTCTTCATCATCCTGATTCCGGGAGGCTTTCTCTCTGATCTGGTCCAGGTTCTTCCGGAATTCCAGTTCTCCCATCCTGGAGGAATTGGACTCCGCATCCGGTTTCCGGAATGCTATGACAGACTTGAAATCAACCCCGCATCTTTCGGTAAAGATCTTGTCCAGGATCGATTTGAGCTGATCCGCATACATCCGGTAGACCAGGGTGTCCTCCACCGTAATCACACAGCTGTCATCGTCGGAGAATACAACATCCGCGGATTTGAACATGGTGTAGATGCATTTCTGATAATGGCGCAGCTCATACAGGATGGATGACCGGTAAGCTTTCATCAGATTGCGTGCCGTATACAGATCGGACAGATGAAAACGCTCGAAGATCTTCGTCTTCATGCCGAGAGGCTGTGTGATCTGCTCTTCAACCGTCTGCCGGACCTTATCCATATCCTTGCTGGAGATCAGCCGGTCACAGTCCAGATAGACCTTAAGAACGGTCTTCTCCGGATCCATGGCCACTCGCGTGACCGTGGTATGCCGGAGAAGATCACATATCATCTCGTCTTCAGGCGCAACGCCCGGAAATGCATCGAAAAAAGCTTTTGTCATGATTCCCAGTGTTCCAATTCATGTCTGAGGGTCTGCAGTATCTGATCTTCAGGCACCTTCCTGATGATCTCTCCACGGCGGATCAGGAGCCCCTCGCCGATTCCTCCGGCAACTCCGATGTCCGCCTCCTTCGCTTCACCCGGGCCGTTGACAACACAGCCCATCACAGCGACCTTAATATCCAGCGGGAATTCCTGCACCATATCTTCCACCTGCGAAGCAAGTGAGATCAGATCGATCTGTGTTCTTCCGCAGGTCGGACAGGACACGATCTCGATCCCGCCCCTGCGAAGTCCCAGCGTACGCAGGATCAGCTTCGCACTCTTGATCTCTTCCACAGGATCTCCTGTCAGTGAGACACGGATCGTGTCACCGATTCCCTTCGACAGGATCAGCGCAAGTCCGATGGAAGACTTGATATTTCCCGACAGCAGCGTTCCGGCTTCTGTGATTCCCACATGCAGCGGATAGTCGGAAACCGCTGCGAACTTTTCATACGCCTGCGCGCACATCAGCACGTCCGAGGACTTGATGGAGACCACCAGATTGTCGTAGTTCATCTCCTCGATCCAGCGGCATTTGTCCAGGGCACTTTCCACCAGGCCATCTGCCGTCACTCCTGAGTATCTGCGCACCAGTTCCTTCTCCAGGGAACCGGAATTGACGCCTACCCGGATCGGGACATTCCTCTCCCGGGCCGCATCCACCACAGCACGCACTTTATCCTCAGAACCGATGTTGCCGGGATTGATGC
>OMSN01000131.1 GCA_900313765.1 uncultured Eubacteriales bacterium | reverse complement strand
TAATTTCAAGCAGGTGATCGGGGTGACCCCCTACCAGTGGAAGAAGGATCCGAAGAACTATGAGAGCAGGCTTCTGGAAGTAAATGTATCCGTCCAGAAGGGATGGTAGGTTTTTCGAGATCTGACTGTGTACACATTATCCAAATAAAAACCGTGCTGTTACGCTTTAAAGGCATAAACAGCACGGTTTTATTGTGGATTGTACGAAGAAATGAAAAGAATAACACGCCTGTTTTGTCGTTCTGACGAACATGGTTGAAAATGCGTATATTAAGGCCCATTTCATCCACATTCCTTGTTCATACCTGTTTATTATATACCCATGAGGCACGATGAAATGGTGCCATTATCTATCAACGCAGTAGAAGTATAAGGAGGTAATGTACAATGAAGAGAAAGTTAATTGCACTTCTTACCGTCGGGGCACTGGCAGTTTCCATGATGTCAGCTGCAGTATATGCCGAAGAGACACCGACCGCAGATGTCGCTTCCGAGGATGAGAATACTCTGTCCGTTTATGCATGGGACGCAAACTTCAACATCCCGGCTCTGGAAGCAGCTGAAGCTGATTACCAGAAGAATGTCAATCCGGATTTCAAGCTGGATATCATCACCCAGTCCGGTTCCTCTGATGTTGAGAATGCAGTTACACTGGCAGCTTCAGCAGGCGATTACAGCACCCTTCCGGACATCGTACTGTTCCAGGATCACTATTTCCAGCAGTTCCATCTGAACTATCCGGATGCATGGCAGGATCTGTCAACAGCGGATGTTGACTGGAGTGATTTCGGTGCTGAGAAACTTTCCTACAGCACCATCGACGATGTGCACTATGGCGCTCCGGTTGATAACGGTACCGCTATCATGGCTTACAGAACCGACCTTCTGGAAGAGGCTGGCTACAGCATCGATGACATGACCGGCTGCACATGGGACAAGTTCATCGAAGTCGGCAAGGCTGTCTATGAGAAGACCGGCAAGTACCTCCTGTGCATGGATGGTTCCGGCAATGACCTTCCGTACATGATGCTCCAGGCTGAGGGCGAGAGCCAGTTTACCGACGGCGCTCCGACCTTCGCATCCAACGAGAAATACAACAAGATCATCGCTGCCATCGTCACCATGATCACCGAGAACGTTCTGTATCTTGGAAATGACTGGTCCGATTATGTCGATCAGGCAATCGTAGGTGATATGGTTGCAGGCGTCCTGAACGGAAACTGGATCATCCCGTCCATGGAACTGGTAGAAGAGAATACAGGCAAGTGGGCAATCACCTCTCTGCCGACTCTGGAAGGCGGCGAAGGCTATGCAGCCAACGGCGGATCTTCTCTGTACATCACTGCAAACTGCTCCAAGCCGGAGCTGGCTGTTGACTTCCTTGCCCATACTTTCCTTGGCGGAAGCACAGAGACTTACGACGCAGCGCTGAAGAACGGCGGCGTCATCACCTGCTCCTCCAAGGCAGGCGCATCTGATGTATATCAGGAAGGCGTTGACTTCTTCGAAGGCCAGGCAATCTATGCTGACATCGTTAAGATGGGCGCAAATGTTCCGGTCGTAGAGCAGTCCGATTATCATTATCAGTGCCGTCAGTATGTCGGCACCGCTATCCAGAACCTGGTTGCTGCAGGAGATACTTCTCCTGAAGGTGTAGCGGCAGCTCTGGAAGATGCCCAGGGACAGCTGGAATTCGAGATGGAAGGCTGATAAACACCTCTCGGATTAACAGCTGCTGACAGACTGGCTGGCTGATCTTAAGGCGGGGGTGCGGGAATCGTATCCCCGCCATTACGATTACTGGAGGGAGATAACTCGTGAGAACAAACGGAAACAGCGTCAAGGCCAAGCAGAGACGCTGGGGATGGGCATTTCTGATCCCGGCGACTTTTATGATCATTGTCATGAACTTCTATCCGATGGTTCAGGCTCTGATCACTTCTTTCAAAAAGGGACCGATCCTGAATATGGAGATGGCGGATCCCTGGTACAACAACTATGCGCGCATCATGCAGGATAAGATCTTTATCACCGCTATGAAGAACACCTTCCTGTATCTGATCATTCAGGTTCCGATCATGCTGGTCCTTGCGATGCTGCTTGCTCAGATCCTGAACAACAAAGACCTGAAGTTCAAGGGAATATTCCGTACCATGGTATTCCTTCCCTGTGCAACTTCTCTGGTTTCCTATGCATTGATCTTCAAGTCGCTGTTCGCGACACAGGGTCTTGTCAATTCAGTCCTGAGGTCACTGCATCTTATTTCCGACAATATCAACTGGCTGGGTACCGCAGGTACTGCCAAATTTGTTATCATCTTTGCTCTGATCTGGAGATGGACCGGATACAACATGGTCTTCTACCTGGCAGGTCTGCAGAATATTGACTATCAGGTCTATGAAGCAGCCAAGATCGACGGCGCCTCCGCCTGGAAAACTTTCTGGAGGATCACGGTACCGCTGCTCAAACCGGTCATCGTCATGACATTTATCATGTCCATCAACGGTACACTGCAGCTGTTCGACGAATCCGTCAACCTGACCAACGGCGGACCGGCCAATGCCACGATCACCATGTCGCACTACATCTACAACATGTCCTTCGGACAGGGCGTCGGCAAGTTCGGATACGCATCTGCCATGTCGTTCGTTGTATTTATCATGGTCGCTATACTGGCTGCGATCAATATGAAAGTAGGTGATACACGTGACTGAGAAGGCAAAGAGAAATAAATCCGCGGTCCAGAGAAGGCTGATCCCGAGTTATGTTTTCCTGATCATCTGGTGCTTCTTCTCCGTGTTTCCGCTCTACTGGATGATCACGGCAGCCACCAATGACACGGTGGATGTAGCGCGCGGTAAGATCTGGTTCGGTACCCATGCGGCAGAGAACTTCCGCAACCTTCTCGCGGCACAGCCCCTGTGGAAGTCCATGGGCAACTCATTCCTGTATGCGATCGCGCAGACCCTCCTGTGCCTGTTCATCTGTTCGCTGGCCGGATTCGGTTTCGAACTGTATGCGGATAAGGCAAAGGACAGACTGTTCGCGTTCCTGCTCCTGGCAATGATGATCCCGGGCGTCGCGACCATGATCCCGCTGTTTGTTCTGATCTCAAGAATGGGTATGCTGAACTCTGTGTGGGGCTTCATTCTTCCGCAGATCTCAACGCCATTTATGATCATGATGTTCCGAAACAATTCCAGGAACTTCCCGCCTGCAATCATGGAAGCCGCGCGTATAGACGGTCAGACGGAAGTCGGCATCTTCTTCAAACAGTACATGCCGATCATGCGTTCCACCTACGCGGCAGCGGCAGTTATCACTTTCATGAATGCATGGAACGCATACCTGTGGCCGAAGGTCGTCATGACTGACAACCGGGCACAGACCATGCCGATGCTGATCGCAAACCTGGCATCCGGCTATACAATTGACTACGGTATGCTGATGATGGGCGTTCTGTTCTGCTCGATTCCGACCATGGTTGTCTTCTTCATCCTGCAGAAGCAGTTCGCGGAAGGTATTACAGGATCCGTCAAATAAATCACGTAAGAATGATGAAGGTTGGTTTTGCGTTTTTTACGTGTGATTATCAGTGCCATCCCGGCTTCCGGGATGGCATATTTACAGCATAGGGAAGTCTACGGTATAGACCGAGTCATACGTACTGGGGCAGGACAGATCCCTGAGCCGGGCGTCTAGGAACGCCGGCATTTGGGACGCGTATTCTGCGTCCCTATGTGCCGCTGCGTTACGTCCCGAGCGAGAGCGACCCGGCATAGGGATCTGTTCGAACACAGGACGAAGTAAGCTATAAGCAGATAAGAAGGGATGCGGGAAAATGAGTGAGTTCATTGTCAACATTATTCATCGCCCGGAACTGGCACCTGAGTATGCAGAGAAGGTGACGGGCAGCGGCAGGAAGGAAAACATAGGAAGAGCGGATCTGAGGGATGAATCGCTGGACATCTTCCGGTTCCAGCAGGAAACGGCGCATAAGAATGGACTGAAAACAACGATCCAGATGACGTATGCATCCATGTTCTCAGACGAAGCCGTGGCGCTGGCCAAAGAGCATCATGCACAGTACGGTGATGAGATCGGGCTGTCTCTTCTGGGACTTCCATGCCCTCAGTTCAGGGAGAAGTATCACACAAGAGAATTCTGCATCTGGATGTTCTCCATGGAGGATAAGAAAGCGATCGTGGATGATGTCTTTGGCATGTTCCATGAGAAGTTTGGCTTCTGGCCCCAGTCTACGAGCAGTTATTATCTGGATGCGGACCTGATCAATTACATCAAGTCTGCTTATCCTTCCGTAAAATGTGCAGTGGCGACCTGCTGGGAAGAAGGACCGAAGGCATATCATACCTGCAACAATTCCTGGTACACCTTTATGGACGGTGGGCCGTGGGCACCCTGGATCCCTTCGAAGCAGAATACCCATGCACCTGCGTCCTGCCCGGAGGAGGACAGCGGGATCGTCGCAATTCCGCATCTGTCGAGAGATCTGCTCGCATGCTATGACGGGAACGGATCCAACTTTGGGACCCATCCGCAGAATGTACTGCGCGGAATGATCTATGATACGAAGACCTGGGAGTTTCCGTATTATTACAACCTGGTGGATCAGTACAGGAATCTGGCGAAGTACAATGACGGTTATGCCTACAATATGATGTTTGTCGGCCCGGGCTGGCTGAATAAAATGGGCCGCTGGGAGGCGCCTTATGAACTTCTCAGAAAGTCATATGAAGACGGAATGGGGTATTACGGGCAGCTGAAGAAGCGTGGTGAACTGATCGACATGACCATGTCGGAATTTGCCGACTATTACCGTGAAAAGAAGAGCTACAACGAGCCGGAATGCGCTCCCTGGATCGATATCCTGTACGGTTCCGAGAAACAGCTGTTCTGGTACTGTGATGCGAGCATGAGGGCCTGCATCAACATGGACCAGGGCGGAGCGCTGGTGGACCTTCGCAACTACGCTGCCAGACAGAGGATCCCGGTAGGCGTGGGAACAGGCAATCCGGTCGATGCCTCTTATCCGTTCCTGATCCAGGAGAAATACAGGGCGGGTTATTTTACCCACTATGCAGGCGCAGGGACCGTGCGCAGCGCCGTCTTCTCCTATGAGGGGCAGGAGGCGAACCTGTGTCAGTGCAGAACACATGCACACCTTGAAGAGGAAGAGCAGGAAGGTGAAGATCTTCTGTGCAGCGGCAGCGGCACCAAGAAGGTGAAGACGAGAAAACTCATCCTGGACCCGGTGGAGATTGAA
>OMSN01000255.1 GCA_900313765.1 uncultured Eubacteriales bacterium | reverse complement strand
GACCGGAAGAAGAGATGGATTCTTCTTTTCATCATTCCGTATGTTGGTATTGTAGTAACCTGTCTGTATGGATGGCACAAGGCGTTTCAGCCGCAGTGGAAACTGCAGGATTTCAGAGATAATGAGGCCAACTTCTTCAGCGGTGCCCATGCGCAGGCACTTGACAATGGGCTGACGGTCAATATCAATGAGCGTACAGTCAGGAAATTATTGGGCAAACAATATCTTCTGCGTGATATTCATATGTATATCAAGCCGGGCCGTATGGTCCTTCTCCTGGGAGGATCCGGAGCAGGCAAGACCACCTTCCTCAATGCAGTGATCGGGTATGAGAAGGCAAATGCTGAGATCGTACTGAACGGAAGCAATGTCTACAAAGAATACAAGAAGATGAAGTATGAGGTCGGATTTGTACCCCAACAGGATCTGATGCGCGGAAATGACACAGTGCTGCGTACTCTGACAGATGCAGCTGCGATGCGGCTGCCGGTGGACTTTGACTCAGGAGAGCGCAGAGCCCGGGTTGATGAGGTCATGAAGATCTTCGGCCTTCTTCCGATCCAGAATAATCTTGTGGACAAACTGTCCGGAGGACAGAAGAAGCGTCTGTCTATCGCGATGGAATTCATATCGAACCCGGCACTGTTCATACTGGATGAACCTGACTCGGGTCTGGACGGAGTCATGGCCAGAGAACTGATGGAGCAGCTGCGCAGGATTGCAGATCAGGGCAAGATCGTGGTGGTGATCACTCATACTCCGGACCGTGTGATTGATCTGTTTGATGATGTGATCGTTCTTGCCAAGGATGCCAATCGTACAGGCCGTCTTGCCTACTATGGAAGCATAGATGGGGCCAGGGAATTCTTTGGCAAGGAACGGATGGAGCAGATCGTGAGAAGTGTCAACCGTCAGGAAGAGGGCGGTGAAGGCAAAGCGGACGAATTCATCAAACAGTTCGCCCAGGCACAGAGTACCTGATTCAGATGCGGAGGTTGGTTATGGCAGAGACGAAGACAAAAAAGAGAATCATAATGCGCCACCGCGGCAGAAGTTTCCAGGTCTTTATCTACCTTGGAAAGATTATTCGCATTTTCCTGTATCAGAATGACTGGAAGGTGCTTCCGATGGCAGCAGTCGTTGCCGGTATGGCATCCCTGGTCGTGAGGAGTGGTATGTTCCATTCGATGGAGAAGACACTGCTGGGTTCCCTCGCACTGACCTGCGTGGCAATCTGGAACGGATTCTTCAACTCGATCCAGGTGATCTGCCGTGAGCGCAGCATCATCAAACGGGAACATCGCGCCGGCATGCATATCAGTGCCTATCTGGCGGCACATATGATCTTTCAGGCGGTTCTGTGCGCTCTGCAGGCAGGGATCACAATCTATGTCTGTATATTTATCGGGATCAAGTTCCCTCAGGATGGCCTGATTACCAATTACTATGTGCTTGACATGTGGATCACGCTGTTCCTGGTCACATTTGCCTCAGACCTGATGTCCCTGCTCATCTCCTGTATCGTACGAACCACGACTGCAGCCATGACGGTGATGCCGTTTATCCTGATCTTTCAGCTTGTTTTCTCCGACGGTATCTTCGAACTTCCGAAGAGCGTAGATTTCCTGTCAGAGTTTACTTTTTCCCACTATGGGATTCAGTGCATAGCTGCCCAGTCCGGATATAATGAACTGCCTATGCAGAGCGCCTGGGAGACGCTGAACAAGATGAAGAATTCCGAGATCGACGCACAGGTTACGGTCGATCAAACGATGAATGTGCTGTATACGAATAAGAATGAAGCGCTGCAGAACATCCGTAACGCAGAAGTGGAAAACGGTGTTACGGTCACGGATGTCATGGAAAAGCTCATGAAGTCTCCGGAGTACAAGGTGTTCTCGGACGAGAAGATTCCGATCAAATTCAAGGTCAGCGATGTGATCGATGTCTTCGGTTGGAAGAAAGTGAAGGATGCCGTGGATGAGAAGAGCATGGAAGCCGGTCAGAATTCAAACTACGATAAGACCAGAGAAAATGTGATGGAGTGCTGGATTACACTTGTGAAGATGGGACTCCTGATGGCGATTCTGTCTGTCATTGCACTGGAGTTTATCGATAAAGATAAACGATAGGTCCCATTTTACCGGCGCAATCAAAAAATATGTTTAATTTACAGACAAAAAGTTAGTATTTCTTCCTGCAGTGTGCTATACTTGTCTAAAGGAGTTACGCCACTCCGGGAAGTGGTTGCAGATGGTATTACACAATATGGGAGGGAAATAAAAATGAATGGGATATTTCATCTGAAAGAGAGCAATACGAACGTGAGGACAGAGATCCTTGCCGGCGTAACCACATTCATGACGATGGCATACATTATCGCCCTGAACCCGAATCTGCTTACGAATTTCGGAGCAGAGGGACAGAATCTGTGGAATGCGGTCTTTATGGCAACCTGTATCGCATCCGCAGTCGGAACCTTCACCATGGCGTTCCTGGCCAATAAGCCCTTTGTCATGGCTCCCGGCATGGGACTGAACAGTTTCTTTGCTGTAGTTGTAGCGAATATCGCCGCGATCACGGGAACCACATATCTGGTGTCTTTCCGGGCGGCCCTGTGCATCATCTTTATCGAGGGTATCGTTTTCCTGATTCTTTCGATCCTCAATGTCCGTGAGAAGATCGTACATGCGATTCCGCTGGGAATCCGACTGGGCATCTCTCCGGCAATCGGTCTGATGCTGCTGAATATCGGACTTGGTTCCAACGCAGGAATCTATTCGGAGAACGGCGGTCCGTTCTTCGCAATGAGAGACTTCTTCGGCGCTCTGACGCCTGCACTTGC
>OMSN01000057.1 GCA_900313765.1 uncultured Eubacteriales bacterium | reverse complement strand
CCAGCCCTACACCATGGTCAAGGACCTTCGGACTGGCTGGGAGACGGGAAATGTGCAGGCTGTCATGGACGGCGACCTGACTCCGTTTATCGATGCCTACCTGAAATGGGATTCCCTGGGAAGACCCAACCGGAAGACCCAGATGCAGGATTGACGGGATCTGTCAGGGAAACCTGCTTTGATCGCAGCAAGATGGTAGTAATATACAGCAAAATGTATTGAGTTTATTGTTAAGCAATGGAGGTATGATATGGGTATTATCAGAGCTGGTATCGGATCTGTAGCAGGAGCGATCAGTGATCAGTTCCAGGAGGTTGTCGAGCCCTTTAACATGGGACCGCAGACCCTCATGACACAGGGCCGCATCAAGAATAAGAGCGGATTCACATCCAGTGATCTTATTTCCAACGGATCCTGCATCCATGTATATGACAATCAGTTCATGATCCTTGTCGACGGCGGCAAGATCATTGACTACACCGCAGAGCCGGGTTATTTCATCGTTGACAATTCTTCCATGCCGTCCCTGTTCCAGGGTCAGTTCAAGGAGAGCCTGAAGGATGTCTGGGAGAGATTCAAGTTCAACGGATCCAGCCCGCAGTCCCAGAAGGTCTTCTACATCAACACCCAGGAGATCAAGGGGATCAAGTTCGGCACCCGCAACGCAGTCAACTATTTTGACAACTTCTACAATGCGGAGCTGTTCATCCGTGCATTCGGAACCTATTCGATCCAGATCACGAACCCGCTTCTGTTCTATGCAAATGCGTGCCCGCGCAATGCGACCAAGGTGGATGTTCCGGATATCAACGAGCAGTATCTCAATGAGTTCCTGGAGGCGCTCCAGGCTGCGATCAACCAGATGAGCGCAGATGGTGAGAGAATCAGCTACGTTGCTTCCAAGAGCACGACACTGTCCAGGTACATGGCGGATGTCCTGGATGAGACCTGGACAGCACTTCGCGGTATCGAAGTCGTATCCGTCGGTATCGGCTCCATCTCCTATGACGAGGAGTCCCAGAAGCTGATCAACATGCGCAATCAGGGCGCTATGATGCAGGATCCGACGATCCGTGAGGGATATGTGCAGAGCGCAGTCGCTCAGGGTCTTCAGAATGCAGGCTCCAATCCGGCAGGTGCAGGCGCAGCCTTCATGGGCATGGGAATGGGAATGAGCGCCGCAGGCGGATTCATGGGAACCGCCAGCGCTACCAACGCAGCGCAGATGCAGCAACAGCAGCCCCAGGCAGCAGCAAACGGCCCGAGACAGAAGCAGCCGGGCGAGTGGTTCTGCCCGGAGTGCGGAACTCTGAACGGCGGAAACTTCTGCATGAACTGCGGGACTAAGAAACCTGAGTAAACGCGAATGGTTGCGGCCGCCGGCTGATGGGCCGGCGGCCGTTTTTTAAGAGGTGAGCCTATGGCTACGATTACATACAAATGCCCGAACTGCGGCGGCGGTATGATATTTGATCCGGGAAGCCAGAAGTTCAAGTGCGAATTCTGTCTGTCGGATTATACCCAGGCAGAGCTGGACAAACTGCAGAAAGCAGGCGCCTCTGACCAGGTGATGGAAGATCCGTTTGCCGGTGCACAGCCGGCGGAGACAGAAACGCAGGCAGCAGAACCGGCGGAAGGCTATTATGAAGAGCCATTTGCTGAGAGCGGATCTGCTTCCGGTGAGAAGAAGACGGTCGTGGTATACACCTGTCCCAGCTGCGGCGCGGAGGTTGTAACCGATGAGACCACAGCAGCCACATTCTGCTATTACTGTCACAATCCGGTCGTACTGGAGGGAAGGGTGTCCGGTGAATTCCTGCCGGATAAGATCATTCCGTTCCAGTTTGACAAGAAGGAAGCTACTTCCCGTTTCCTGAAATATGTGAAGAGCAAATGGTTTGTTCCAAAGGCTTTCTTCAACGAGGAGCAGATCGAGAAGCTGTCCGGCGTGTATTATCCGTTCTGGGTTTACGACTGCGAGGTCGACGGCGATCTGGAGGCGCGCGGCAACAGGATCCGTGTGTGGCGCAGCGGAGCGTATGAGTATACGGAGACCAGTATCTATTCGCTCGAGCGAAGCGGCAATGTGCATGTTCAGAATATCACCCGCAATGCGCTGAAGAAGAGCGACCGCAACCTGATCGATGCGGTGCGGCCTTATGACGTCCGGCAGGCGGCGGACTTTTCCATGCCCTACCTGCAGGGATTCGTGGCGGAGAAGAGGGACGTGGAGACCAGGGAGGTTTCGGAGGAACTTCAGACGTCTGCCCGCAACTATGCCCGCAAGGCGATGATCAATACGATGGAAGGGTTTACATCTGTTTCGCCGGTGCATGAAACGCTGCATCCGGTCAAAGAGAGATGGCAGTATGTGCTTCTCCCCGTGTGGCTCCTGACATATGGATCCAATACAGGCAAGCGGTATTATTATGCAATGAACGGACAGACCGGAGAGATCAAAGGCGTGCTCCCCATTGCTTACAGGAAGCTGACAGGGGTATCTGCTCTGGTAGGCGGTGTTCTCGCGGGAATCTGCCTGCTGCTGTCATACTTTTTCTTATAAGGAGGCGGACATGTACAAGAACAATATTGCAGTCTGCAAGGTTCTTGCCGGCATCGTGCTTGCAGCGGCGCTGTATACATTTCCGGCTGGTGCAGACGTACTCTATTCTGAAAACTCTGCCCTTGTAAGTGTGGAAGACCGGGCGAATCTGCTCAGTGACAGTGATGAGCACAAACTGCTGCAGCTTGCTGAGAAACTGGCTGATACGACCGGCATGGAATTCCGTGTTCTTACGATCGATGACGCGGAAGGCAAGACAACGGCATCCTACGCGGAAGATTACTTTGAATCCATGTCCAAACTGTTCGCGGGCGGATGCTATATTCTGGACATGGAAAACCGCGAATATTATGTGGCGACCTATGGAGATCTTCAGTATTATCTGACCGATGACAGGATCGACCGGATGGTTGACCGGGCCGGTGACGATGCCCGCAGTGGTGACTGGGCAGGGACTCTGTCCAGCATGATGTCGGATACCATATCCTACATCGATGAAGGAATTCAGGACGGTACGGTGATCTACAATCAGGACACGGGCACTTACACCTACTATGAACCCCCGAAGTCGATAAGTCCCTTCGAAGCGCTGATGTCAGGCGTCGTCGGGCTGCTGGGGTTCTGCGCGATGTTCTTTTCCAACAAGCGCCGGTACCAGATGAAAGATAAAGATCCCAATGACTATGTTGAATCAGACAATGTCCATCTCAAACTGAGAGCCCGGAACGACCGCCTGATCGACAAGCATGTCAGCCGCAGACTCATACCGCAGGATAATGATCACAAAGGCGGCGGTGGCGGCGGCCATACGTCAACCGTTCATATGAGTTCCGGCGGTCATTCGGCAGGAGGCGGCGGAGGCCATTTCTGATACAGACTTAGGAGGAGAGAATGAATATTGTATGCCTTGATGTAGAAGGAGTCCTGGTCCCGGAGATCTGGATCGAGTTTTCAAAAGAAAGCGGGATACCGGAGCTGAAGAGAACGACCAGAGATGAACCGGACTATATCAAACTGATGAACTGGAGACTCGGGATCCTGAAGGAGCACGGACTCGGACTGAAGCAGATCCAGGAGACCATTGCGAAGATCCAGCCGCTGGAAGGTGCCAGGGAATTCCTGGATGAGCTTCGCAGTGTAGCTCAGGTGATCCTGATCTCTGACACATTTGAGCAGTTTGCCGCCCCTCTGATGGAGAAACTGGGCAGGCCGACTCTGCTGTGCAATACACTGGATGTGGCTGAGGACGGAGAGATCACCGGATTCAGAATGCGGATCGAGGATTCGAAGCTCAGCACAGTTAAGGCGTTTCAGTCGATCGGATACGACACGATCGCAGCAGGAGATTCCTACAACGACCTGGACATGATCCGTGCCAGCCGTGTGGGCTTCCTGTTCCGCAGCACGCCGAAGATCATCGAGGACAACCCGGATCTTCAGGCATTTGAGGAGTATGATGAATTCCTGGCTGCGATCAAGGCGCAGCTGTGAGAAGAAAAGCATATGGTAATAAACGCCCGGGCATAAGAGCCCGGGCGTTTGTGATTATCGCAGGTAATGACTGCGTATTGTGAACGGATTGAATATCAGGGAGCCGTCAGTAAGGCTTGTAGGTTCCCGTAAGATCCATATAGAAATTAGCCTTGGCGACGTTGATGTACGGGATGACCCAGATCAGACCGACCCCGAGACTGAGGATGGACAGAGCCAGATAACCGGCAAATGACAGCTCCAGCTTCAGGTACCGGACGATCTGCCCGCGCATCAGCTGGATGCTTTTCGTCAGGCATTCGACGCCGGAATATTCCTGGTGGTCGATATAGAGCCACAGTGCCTGGCTGACCGGGTATACAAAGAACACACGCATCGCCATCGTAGCGATGCCGCCCAGGATCAGGAATCCGTCGCTTCGAAGAGCCTGCGCTGCGGTCAGTCCGTGGAGGAACCTCGTTCCGGCCAGAAGCAGATCCGTCAGTGCATAACTGAAAGGAAGAGAACAGACCAGATCGATCAGCCCGATGATCAGGCACAGTCCCACCGCCTTGGACACATCATAGCGGAATGCCAGAAATACGTCGTTGAATGCCGGGCGTCCGTATCTTGCCACGTTCAGGCACAGGAAGAGGAATCCTGTCTGGATCATGGTCATGACCAGAGATCCCGGAATACTGTAGATCACATCTGTCAGAACTGCCAGTGCGCCATGGACAGGGGGGACAGGGAACAGATACAGGATCTGGTTCAGTGCCATGTTGGCCATGAACATGAAGAACAGAGCCAGGAAGCACACGCTGTAATTGCCGGCCAGTGCATCTCTGGAATCCGTACGGATCTGGGGGAGGCTTCGTTTCATCATATGTATGCACCCCCGCTTCCCGAGACGGCTTCAAACCCGCCGTCAATCTGCTGCTGTTCCTTCTGCTCGCGGTAATTGCCGGAGAGAATGTTCTGCAGGATCTCCTGCGGACTCTCAGACATGGGCTGCTCTTCTTCCGATTCCCGGGTCGCATTCGAACCTGCGGGGATCTGTCCTGTATAATAATTATACAGATTCTCCACCTGCGAACGCAGTGCAGGGTTGGTATAGACCTGCCGGACCATGTAGATGGTGACGATGGAGCTGATGAACATGGCTGCAGCGCCGCCGATCACAGCGATGCGCGCCCTGCCATGCGTGCGCCCGTGGCCCCGGGACAGCAGGGCAAGGATCACAGCGGTCCCGCCCAGGGGAAGAGAAATAAAAAAGAACTGCATCGTTAACAGCGCAATGACCGCGCATACCAGCGATGCCGTTGCCATATTCCGCCTGGCGACAGTACCCTTCAATCTGCTGAAATCATCCGGACTGTTCGGGCCGGAAGTATTGTTTTCATGATCGGATCCGTTCAAGTTCAACTCTCCATTTCATTATCTGTTATGTAACCAATCTCCAGTTTATCACTTGGCCCGTAACAAGACAATCGAGTGTCCGTAAACTTCATGAATTCTTCACAGAGCACAGGATGCAGCGCGCAGGCGCTCTTGACAGAGAGGGGCAGATAATCCGATAATACTGCCATATGTCCATCGGACTGAGAAAGGATGGGTTACAACATGGCAGATGTAGAGAAGATCACACAGATCACACACAATCGGTTTCTGAATTATTTTGAGCTTGAAACGGTGAAGCGCACGGGGAAGAAGGGACGTTACTTCATGGCCTCGCGCTCGGATGATATTGAAGGGCTTGATCTTTCCACCGGAGAAAATACACCGGACGGGGTCGTCATATTCAGCCTGGCAGGAGAGAAGAAGGATCATGTTGTTCTGGTCCATCAGTATCGCTATCCGATCGCCGGCTATATCTATGAGCTCCCCGCGGGACTGATCGAGAAAAATGAAAACTACAGGGAAGCTGCGGTCCGTGAGATGAAGGAAGAGACCGGACTCACATTTACGCCGCTCGATGTGGATCCCATTTATGAGCGTGCATTCTACAATTCTGTCGGCATGACGGATGAGAGCTGCAACCTTGTCTATGGTTACTGCGAAGGAACCGTCAGCAGGGATGGACTTGAGGATTCCGAGGAACTGGATGTTGTCCTGGCAGACCGCGAGGAGGCACGGAGGATCCTGCGCGAGGAGCGGGTAGCCGCCAACTGCGCTTACATGCTGATGCAGTTCATCCATGACGAAGATGATCCGTTTTCATTTTTACAGGGATAAAGTATGGAAAAAATGATCGAGACACACAGTGCACAGGAGACCTGGCAGGCCGGTTATGATATGGGACAGACTGCTGCAGCCGGGCAGGTGATCACTCTGATCGGAGACCTGGGAGTGGGAAAGACCGTATTTACACAGGGCTTTGCCGCAGGTCTCGGGATTCAGGAATCCGTGAACAGCCCGACCTTCACGATCCTTCAGGTCTATGAGGATGGAAGGCTTCCGCTGTATCATTTTGACGTGTACAGGATCGGGGACAGTGAGGAGATGCTGGAGATCGGCTGGGATGAATATGTGTCCGGCAAAGGTGTCAGCCTGATCGAGTGGGCGGACCTGATTCCGGATCTGATCGAAGAGCTGCCGCCCGAGACCGTGACACACGTGGAGATCTCGAAGGATCTTCAGAAGGGGCTGGATTACAGGAGAATCACCGTTTCCTGACGATCCTGCATGCGCACTATGATGGAGAGATAGAATCAGAATTATGAAAATACTCGCAATAGACAGTTCGGGTATGCCGGCTACGGTGGCAGTCCTTGAGGATGGTCTGCTGACGGCGGAATACACCGTACATTATCAGAGAACGCACAGTCAGACACTTCTTCCGATGCTGGAAGAGGTCAGGACCATGCTGGAACTGGATCTGAGCAGCGTGGATGCAGTTGCCGTGGCAGGTGGCCCGGGTTCCTTCACAGGACTTCGGATCGGTTCGGCGACCGCCAAAGGCATCGGCCTTGCCATCGACAGACCCCTGATCAACGTTCCGACCCTGGAAGGGATGGCTTATAACTTCTACGGTACGGACCGGATCGTCTGTCCCATGCTGGATGCAAGAAGAAGTCAGGTGTTTGCAGGAATCTACGGTTTTCACGCGCAGGATGCGGGCAGAGAACCGGAAGGTGATCCGCTGGAGGTCCTGATGGACCAGACGCCGCTCGATGTGAAACAGTTGTGCGGCCAGCTGGACGCTCTCGCTCAGAAAATGGGACGCAGGGTGCTTCTGATGGGAGACGGGGCTGTGGTCTACCGGGAGCTGATCGAAGAGAACTTGCACGCTGATCACATGTATGCACCGGCCCACCTCAATGGGCAGAAGGCCGGCTCTGTGGCGCAGCGCGGAATGGATCTGGCAGTAAGATGCGGGAAGACGGAATCTGCCGCACAGCACCGTCCGGTGTATCTGAGAGTATCACAGGCAGAGCGCGTCCGCGCGCAGAAGATGCAGGAAGAGGGTTGATGAGATGGACAGTACCAAAGATGAATGCTGCGCTGACCTTCGGATCCGCCCGATGAGCGTTGCGGACCTGCCCGGTGTTCTTGAAGTCGAGAGAGAATGTTTTTCGGTACCCTGGTCAGAGCGGATCTTCCTGGATATGCTGGACCTGGACTATTATCATTTCGTAACAGCCTTCTGCGGCGATCAGGTCGCCGGCTACTGCGGATACATCCGTTCTTTCGAGACGGCCGACATCGCAAACATCGCAGTGCGCGGCGCCTGGCGAAGATGCGGGATCGGGGAGCAGATGCTGAGTCAGCTGATGGAACACGGCTTCCGGAACGGGGTGGAGCGCTTCTCGCTGGAAGTGCGCGCATCCAACACACCTGCGATCGGGCTGTACCGGAAACTGGGCTTTCGGCAGGAAGGTCTTCGGAAGGGGTACTATGAGAATCCCCGTGAAGACGCCCTGATCATGTGGACGCCGGAGCCTGGGGATTCGCAGTAACGAGGAAAGGTTTTATATATGATAGATGTTTGTCTGCTGGGATGCGGAGGGATGATGCCTCTGCCCTGGCGCCATTTAACTTCCATGATCGCAAGGCTGAACGGATCCAGTATCCTGATAGACTGCGGTGAGGGAACACAGATCGCGCTCCGGAAAAAGGGATGGAGTTTTAAGCCCATCGATGTGATCTGTTTCACACATTTTCATGGAGATCACATCGGAGGGCTTCCCGGTCTCCTGCTCACCATGGGCAATGCGGAGAGGACGGAGCCGCTGACGCTGATCGGACCGAAAGGTCTGACGAGAGTGGTGAATTCGCTCAGAGTGATCGCACCGGAGCTCCCCTTCGAGATCCGGTATATCGAGATCGAAGAGCCTCAGCAGGAGTTTCAGCTCAATGGTTACCGGCTTAAGGCCTTCAGAGTCAATCACAGAGTGACCTGCTACGGGTACAGTAT